>JAJXSS010000460.1 GCA_021784455.1 Planctomycetota bacterium | reverse complement strand
GCGGGGCATCTTCGACCGGCCAGCCCTTAACCCGCACGTGCAGCTCGACCACGGCCTGATCCTCATCCACATAGCGCACAATCGGCCGCAAGAGGGCGAAACCTGCCGCTTCGGTTCTGGTTGCCTGGGTGCTGGCCCTTGCCATCAAACACCTCGCTTCCTAAAGAACTATACGATGCGAACGCGTGGGGCGTGTACAGTTTTTCAGCATTTTGCCGCCCCCGGAAACAATGCCCGAGCCTGTCCGGATTAAAAGGCAAACCCCGGGGGCTCATCCAGGCATTGACAAAGAATGATAGGGCCGAATTATCCCCAGGCACCGCAGCGGTCAATTTCTTCGCGGGCGATCTGGACCCAGCGGGTCAGCCGGTTGGGTTGGTTCTGGACGGTGTGCGTGTCCTTCATGACCAGTTCGACGTTGCAGCCGCGGGCGACTTCCAGGGTGTGCCGGAGGTCCTGGCGCACGGCCTGTTCGTTGAATTCCACGCATACCAGAGCGGGGTTGGGTTTGCGGCTGAACACGCAGCGCCGGCCCAGCCTGGCGGCCATGAACTCCTGATCCGCCCAGGGCGAAACGGAAACCCGGCGCAGATGCGGGGCCACCTGCATGACCAGATCGATGCGGCTGTGCACCGGTTCGCAGCAGCCGTAGCAGAGCAGACCGAACCGGTCCATGAGGGGTTTCTGGTAGGGCAAGATAAACTCGGCGAACTGGTCGGGGCCCACACCGACCGTTTCCTGCGATTCGCTGAAGCCCCAACGGGAGGACCAAGGGATGGGCCAGGGGCTGGGAGCGGGGGTCTGGGGTCTGGGGTCCAGGACAGGTTTTTGCGGAGCGGGGGGCAGATCGTGGGTGTAGCCCTGGCCGCCGGAGCCGACGTAGTCGCTCTCGTTGTTGAGAGTCAAGAGATTCTGGGCCGCCCACCAGTCCATTACCTGCATCAGGTCGTCGCGCAGAAAGGCCATCAGGCGGTGCAGGCCGGCGGGGTTGTCGTACATGGCCATCATGAGCTGCTCCAGACCCATGAGGAAAATGGCATCCATGGTCAGGCCGGTGGTCCAGAAGGGGAAGCTGCGCCGGCGGATGGGCAGAAGATCGCCGAAGACTTCGTTCAGCCGCGCCATCTGGGCCTCGGTGGCGGCTTGGTCGTGGCTCATGTGACGGAAGTGCAGTTTGTCCAGGTCGAGGTCGAGGTCTTTGATGGGGGGCTCCCAGATGAAACTGCCGCGGTTTTCGCCGTGGTGGCGGGGGACATCCACCCCGAAACCATCGTGGCTGACCTTGGGGCCCACATTGAAGAAGGGTTCGATGGCCTGATCGTCGCGCAGGACTTCCTGGGTATAGAGCGTGGTCCGAAGGTGCCGCTCGATTCCGTGGAGGGTCGGGTCGTGACACTGCGTGGTATCCGGGGGCAGCAGTTCATCCCAGGCGCCTTCGGGGAAGCACAGCACGATGGGGCGGCCGGGCTTGAGGTCGTTGTGGTCGTACTGCCGGCGGAGTTTTGCCGCGTTGGTGGCGCTGTCGGCAATCATCCGGACGCGGGCGGCCAAGGGGCGAAGAATGTCACGGTCGTGGGGAGAAACACCAGGCATAGGATGCTCCGGGACCGGCTAGACCGGTCAGACTCAGACAGGATACTGTCCGCTCTCATGATGCCCATGGCGGGCGTGACGAGCTTGATAGCAGAAATGACACCCCCGGAAATCAGCAAGGGGTGCCTGAGGTGGGCCGGCGCCGGATGAGGAAAGGCGCACGCTTGGCTGGTATCGGGAAGAGCTGGGTGATATGGCGGCGCGAGGGAACCTTATCCAGACGCTTCGGGCCGCGTCTCGCTGTCCCGTGTGAAATCATCCTCTCCGGGAACATTTTCGGCATCGGCTAAAAATCGGCGCAGATCCAGATCCACGGCCGCCCAGGCGGGGATGAGGACGGGATCGGTATGAAAGCCATCCGGTCCGTTCAGACCCACGTGGTGCAGGTAGAAGCGCATCTGGGGGGAATTGCCCGTGGGAAAAAGATTTCGGGGGGTGCCACCGTAGAGGCGGTCACCCAGGACGGGGATGCCCAGGAAACCGCCGTGGGCCCGGATCTGGTGCATGACCCCGGAAGTGATGCGCACTTCCCAAAGCCGGCCGTGCAGATGCTGGAAGGCGGAGTGGGCGGGGTACCACTTGCCCCGGTGGGGGGTATTCTCATCAGCCTGCACCACCATGCGATTTTTCTTGCGGGGGTGATGGGCGATGGGGCGGTCGCAGGTGCGTTTCTGCCAGTCCACCTCGAAGGCCGCCAGCATCAGGTAGGTCTTGATGAAGCGATGATCGCGGAAGTGGGCGCGCAGGGCGGCCAGTTCCTCAAGACTATCGGCCACGATCACCGCGCCGGAGGTGGAATTGTCCAGGCGATGGGCAATGCCGCCCTCAAATCCGGGCGGCCAGGCCACGTCGCGGCGCCAGGGCTGATCCGCCAGCAGACGCTTGAGGATGCAATCTCCCTCGGGATCGTGGTGGGGTGGCAGGACGGTCAGGCCGGCAGGCTTGGAGAGGGTGAGGGACATGGGGGGAATTTTCGATTGGAGAGTTTCGATTTGCGATTGGGAAGAAGGCCCCGGGGTATTCAAAGGCTCGGCCGCGGTTGGCCGCGGCCCGCCAACGTTGGCGGTCCTTGGAGCATCCCTTGGCCCGATCGATGCTTGGCCAATTTACGTTCGCACCGGCCGGCGTTTGCCCCTCAGGGCACGGCGTGAGGTGGCCATGGCGTGGAGGAACCTGCGTTTCAAGGGCCGCCCCCGGGTGTTGTCGCGGGTCTGGTGTTCCAGGTCGTCGCGCAGGTCCACCAGGCGCTGGACGATGAGTTGGGCCGAGTTGGGATGGGCCAGCCGGGCGACGTTGGCGCGGATCAGGGCCATGCGGGCCGGATCATCCAGCAGGCGGTCGATCTTCCAGGGTAAGGCCGGCAGGTTGTTGCAGCGGATGGCGGCGTTTTCCTCCAAGAGGTGATCGCTGTTGCGTTCCTCCTGGCCGGGAATGGGGTTGACGATGCACAGGATCAGGCCGCGGGCCAGGGCTTCGGAGGTGGTCAGGCCACCGGGCTTGCCCACCAGGATGTCTGCGGCGGCCATGTATTCATCCATCGCGGTGGTGAAACCCACCACATGCACCGGATGGCTTCCGGCGATTCCGGGGGCCAGTTCGGTCAGTTTCGCCTGGAGTTCGGTGTTGTGGCCGCAGATGGTGACGATCTGCACGGGGTGCTGAATGCGGGCAAGCACGGTGACCAGGTTCTCAAT
>JAJXSS010000459.1 GCA_021784455.1 Planctomycetota bacterium | reverse complement strand
GGGGGGGGTCGGAGATGAACGACGCATCGGTGAACACCATCAGCATCGGGCCCTCATTCCGCACGCCCTTGGTGACTCCCGATTTCTGCTCGAAGGTGGCCAGGGGGTCGGCCATGTCGGGGGCTTCCACCCCCATCGCCTTGGCCACGGCGGCGATCTTCTGCCCCAGCACCTGCAGGCTGGGCACAACCACGACGATCGGCGCATCGGCGGGGGCCATGTCCAGGGCCGCCTTCATCGCGGCCTCATCGGCCCGTCCCGCCGCCGCCATCAGCAGGCACAGCCCCAGACCGGTCACCACGCCACGCATCAGCCAATTCGTTTTCATGGGTCGAGACTCCTGACCAATAAATGTAACGGCGGTGCTCGCCGCCCGGCCAAGCCCCCACACATTCCGTCCGTCGGGTGCCAGCTTAAACCACCAATGATCCAGCCGCAAACAACAGCCCGTGCCGCGCCGACGGCGCGGTTTACCCTAGCCTTACCCTGGAGAGTGGAGGGCGGTTGCACCGTCTTCACATCGGCCACCATCCGCCGGCGGGCAACCCATCGGTCACCGCCGGCAACCACGGCGGGGCGGGCCTGGGCTTGCCAGGTCTTCTGAAGCTTTCGCCCCGCACGGGCCTGGCGCGGGGCGTGCCCCGGCCAGCGGCCCCTGCCTTGACACGCCAGCCTTCAATTCTTCTCCTCGTGATATTCCTGTTCCGTATTCACATCCCAGATGTTCGCCTTGTCCGTCCGCCCTTCCAGGATGTTGTCCACCGCCGTCATGGCCGTCAGCATGGAATGGTCCTGGTTGTTGTAGCGGTGCATGCCGTTGCGGCCGACGGGGAACAGGTTCACCAGCTTGTCCAGGAACTCCCGGATCACCGGGAACTGCTCGTAAGCCCCGAAGTAAGCGGGATAGGTTTTGGGCATGCGGATCACCGTTGCATCCAGCACATCCCGGCGGTCGATGATGCCGATGCGGTCCAGTTCCCCGGCCGCCAGTTCCACCATTTCCGGGTCGGACTTTTTCCACAGGGGATCGGTGTCGTAGCAGAAGTACTCCATGCCGATCCACACATTCCGGGGGTCGGCCACCATGTAGGGGCTCCAGTTGTTGAAGATCTGCAGCCGCCCCACCAGAACATCGGGCTCCTGGATATAGATCCAGTTGTCGCGCAGGAGCGGGGCGGAGGGGTCCTTGTCATCCTTGACCTTCAGTTTGGGCAAGAGCAGCCCCACGGTGATGAAATCCCGGTACTGCAAGGCCGCGCTGATCTCCCGCACATCGGCCGGGGGCGCATTCGGGGCGCCCGCCGGGGGCATGGCCCGGATCAGGTCCTTGATGGCCATGGTCGAGAAGAAAAAGTCGCCCGCGAACCGTTCCCGGACCCCGGTCTGGGGGTCCACCGCCGTCACCGCCACCACCCGGTTGCCCTGGATCTCCACCTGTTCGACCTGCCGGTTCAGCAGAATCCGGCCGCCCTTGTCCTGAACCCGCCGGGCCACTTCCTCCCACATCTGCCCCGGGCCCAGCTTGGGGTAGATGAACTGCTCGATGAGCGAAGTCTCCACATCTTTCTGGCTGATGTCGGCCGGCTTGCGCCCCCCCCACCCCTTCTTCAAAAAATGGGCGATGGTTTTGGTGATCGACAGCCCCTTGATCCGCTGCTTGCCCCACTCCGCGGAAATCTCCTGGCACGGCACGCCCCAGACCTTCTCCGTGTAGCTCTTGAAGAAGGTCAGGTACAACTGCCGCCCAAAACGGTTGATGAAAAACTGTTCGAGGTTCTTTTCCTGCCGGATGGGCCAGACCACGCTGCGCAGGTAAGAGAACCCGATCTTCACCATGCGCCACAGCCCCAGTTTGCGCAGGGTGTCCCCCGTCAGGCTGATGGGGTAGTCGAAGAACTGCCGCAGAAAGTAGATCCGGCTCTTGCGCGTCCGCAGCAGCATGACCTGGTCGGTCTGGTCGGGGTCGGGCCCCTGGGGCGCCCCTTCCACCGCCCGCTGGCGTTGCTGGTAACGGATCACCTGCGGGCCGCTGAGGCCTTGCAGCGGCAGCACATCCAGCCACCATTCCATCACCCGGTCGGATTTGGAAAAGAAACGATGCCCTCCGATATCGATGCGATTGCCCTTGTAATTCACCGTGCGTGAGATGCCCCCCAGGCAGTCATCACGCTCCAGGACGATCGGCTGGATGTCCGAGCGTTTGAGCAGTTCGTAAGCCGCCGTCAGGCCGGCCGGCCCGCCACCGATGATAATCGCCGTCCTGCGTCCCATGGTCATGCGCCAATCCTAGCGTGTTGCGGGCCTGAACGGCCGCCCAGGCGCTGAATCAGCCCCCGCCCATGCCTTGGGGACACCACCCCTCGGCCGTCGGCGGGCTTCGTTAGCGCAGGGCATGATCGGGCACGGGCCGGCCTTCCCCGATCCGACGAATCGGGCCGGCCGCCCCAGCCAGGCCGCACCGCTGGCCAGATGCATTCGATACTTCGGCATTTCCTGGCTCTGGCCCCAGATCCCCTTCCGCCGCCAGGGCCTTTCCTACCGGTTGACAAGGACTTATCACACCATGAGCCACACACCCAACACCCCATAGAAAACCGCATCCCTTGACCTTTATCAAGGGACGCGGCGGAGGAGAAAGAGAACTCGGTTTCCGGGAGCCACGGCCTGGCTCGATGCCCGCCCCTGCATGGCGGCAGGCACCCATGGCCGCATCTGCTTATTCATACGTACCCATCGCCCGCCAGGTTCGGGCCGGAAACACATCCTTAAAGAATACGCCCCTGACCGTCGCGGCGGTCCATCGGTCGATCAAGCGATGGGCCTGCGAGAATTCGATGGCGTTCCGCAGGCGCGCATTTCGCCCGCCTACAATTCAGCAACGAAGGGGCCGCTCGACGGTGAACTTTGGCCAGTGGTGCACGGAGCTGATGCGAGCTTCCGGTCCTTGATGCGATTCTGGCGACCCGGGTCCCGCTGAGTCCGTCCCTGGACCGTTGGGGGAAGGTATAGGCCCGCCGCGTCGCGGCAACTGAGTCCGTTCACCCTTCGCTGCTCTACGACCGTCCTTGATCGAACCAGCCCGAGGTCCATCCCGGGCTAAAGGCCGTCCCTGACCCATAGGTGCGATCATCCACTACCGCACCCTTTCTCCGCCCGCCACGTCTTGGGCCCCTAATCCGGCGCTGGGACCTGCCGGGGTTGCCCGGGGCCCTGACGCCTTCCCTGGCGCCCGGCTCCAAGTTCCCGACCGGCCATTACGCCGGGCCGCCCGCGGCCTCGCCGCCTTAGA
>JAJXSS010000049.1 GCA_021784455.1 Planctomycetota bacterium | reverse complement strand
GGGGCTCGATCCAACTGGCCGCAGGCACGGCCGAGGCCAGCAGGAACACCTGCACAATCGTGCCGGTGAGGAAGACCTGTTCGATGGCGCCCGTGGCGGATTCCATTTCGCCGCCCGCATCGCACACGGCCACCCCCGTAATCCGCTGGATCTCCTGCCGTAAGGAATCAGCGCCGGTTTCGAACAGATGGCGATGGAATTCGCGCACCTGGGCGGCCCCATGGGCGGTGCGGGCCAGGTTCTTTTCCGCGACCGACAGGGCGCCGCGGAGGGTGATCACCAGGGTGCGGCCGCTGAGGACCACCGTGATCTGGCTGGGGGTGATGCCGGTCTGCTGCTGCTGAAAAAGGCGGGCAGCTTCGGCGATCTGGCGGGCCATGTTGGAGGCAGTTGTACACAAAAGCCTTACTCCCAGGCCCAATGGGGCGAGCGTCTGAATGCGTGCCACAGGAGCAACACGACCACCGATCCCGCGGCAGCCATCAGAACGCTTGGGGTGTTGAAGCCGGCGGTTCCGCGCGAAGCGAATTCGGCAAACAACCAGCCGGCTGCCGTGGCGCTCACCAGAGCCAGGCCCATATCCACCAGCAGGGCCAGGGGGCGGCGGTCCAGCAGCATGCTCGCACTGAAACCGGCGATGACGCCCACCGCAATCCACCCCAGCGCGCTCGTGAACATCAGGCACCTCCCTGGCTGCAAGCAGCAAAAGAAAACCGACGTGATGGGGTCCCTGAGGGCACCATCACGTCGGTTTACTCGGCAACGGGTTCCCCGGTACGGACCGGGTCACCCTTCATCTAGTCATCCGACAGAGAATCATGAATTGTTCTGAGCGGGCCGCTACCCGCCTTGTCCCTTCATCATAGCCATGGGCATCGGTCTGACAAGTGACGGCTTCGGCTATTCCCTCGCCAGCCGCCCGCCGTTATCATCAATCAGAGCAGGAATGGCCTTGGACTGGAATGATTATGAAGACGCAAGGGGAAATCGAAGCGGCCATTGCCAACGGAATCAACCGTTTTGAGCAGGAATACATGGGACGGGGCCCCAAGGACATCCGGGCCCATCTGCTGGGCGACCTGCTGGTGGTGCGTCTGAAGGGCGTGCTGACGGCGGCCGAACAACACCTGGTGAAGCAGCTCCCGGCGGAAAAAGGGCGCGATCTGCTCAAGCAGGTGCGCACCCATCTGATCGAGACGGCCCGACCGGCCATGGAGGCCATGGTGCAGGATATCACCGGGGTCAAGATCCTGACCCTGCACCACGATATCAGCACGGTCACGGGCGAAGAGGTGATCCTGTTTACCCTCCAGACCGAGCCCCCGCTGCGCGAGACCAGGAAGTAGACATCGGGCCGGTGGCTGCGGCCACCGAGCCAGACAACCGGCTCACAGGGGTGTTGACTTCCCCCCGGCGCGGACTAGAATGCAGCGATCGCGGAGCGCGAAGGCAGCATAGATCGGCTCCCGTGTCGGAAGACTAGATAAAGGGCAGCCCGGCCCGTGCCGGGAGGCCCGGCGATGAGTAAGCCGACGTGGTTCATCACCTTTGGGTGCAGAACCACGTCGGCTTTTTTTTGGCGCCTGGGCAACGAGCAACAGGCGCTGCGATCATGGGATGGATGTCATGTCCGAGGTCTAGCTAACCATGGCGGAAAAGGTGGCCCAGGCGGCCAGCGCCTTCCAGAAGCAGAGGACCGGGCGCGGGCCGGCCGTGGTGACGGTGGTCATCAGCGGAAAGACCCTGGTCGTAACCTTGCACGATGCCCTGTCGCCGGCGGAAAGGGCCTTGTCCCAGACGCCCGCGGGGGCCGCGCAGGTGCAGGAGTTTCACCGCCAGCTTTTCGCCAGCTCCGCCGATGCGCTGCGGCAGGAGATCAAGCAGATCACCGGCGTAGCGGTGCGCGAAGCGGCGGCCGAGGTCGAGCCCAGAACCGGCATCGTGGTCCACGCGTTTACCAACGGCACGATGGTGCAGGTGTTCCTGCTGGCCCAACCCCTGTCCGGAGAGACCTGGAGCGGCCATGCCCACGACAGGACGTCCTAGCCGCCGGCACCTGCTGGGAACCGGGGACGGCCGGAACGACCCGGTTAGCTCCATGATGCAGACTTCAACCAGGAAAGGCAGACGCATGAAAGACTTGGTGACTCAACCGGAATCCGCGCGGGCCTTCACGATTCCGCGGAGACCCGCCTTTGCGCCTTCGGGAAGGGAGACGCCCCCCGGGCACGCGGCGCCGGGCAAACCCGCCCACGACGACATCGCCCGGCGCGCGTACGAGATCTACATCAAGAACGGGTGCCACCAGGGTCAGTGCCAGAAAAACTGGCGGCAAGCCGAGCAGGAACTGCAGGACGAAGGCCAGGTGGCTTGCTCCGCCCAGGACAACGGTGGTGATGCCTCGCCGGCGGCGCAAGCTGGTTCCACGCCCGTGGTCAACACCGTTCCCGGCGTCTTGCCCGCGCCCCAGGGCGGACGGCGGCCGATGCGCGCGGCGGCCCCCCCCCTTGCCACGTTGATCCAGATCCTGCTGGCGGTCGCTTGGATCGTGGCCATCGTGGGTCTGCTCCGGCGGCGCAAGGTCTCGACGCAGGGCTACCGCTGCGGATCGGGGCGCCGGCCGCCGAGGGGGACGGCCGGCGCCTGGACCGCGGCAGACCTCTGGATAAGGCCAACGGAGGCTGCCGCCGAGCCAACCTGACCCAAGGAGTCAACCGTGACGACGCAACGTCTTATTGGAACTTTCATGCTGGTGGCCGGCGCGATCCTCCTGATTGTGGGCATGAACGCATCGAACTCCGTGCTGAATCAACTGCGTAACCTCTTCACCGGGCACCTTGCCGATACCACGGTGTGGTACTACGCCGGGAGCATGGCATCCGCGCTCACCGGGTTGCTGCTGGTTTTGACCGGGGGCGGCAAGGCCACTGTTTGAGCGGCCCCGGGCCGCGGGCGGGCACTGTGGGGGCCCGGGAGCATCGGGCCCGCGCCGGACGGGAGCAATCCGGGATGGGTGCGGGGGAGGCGACGGCCGGGCGGTCCACTGCGGCAAGGACGCCTCGCTCGACGTGACCCGTTACCGCCGTGAGCGGCAGGCGGTAACGGGGTGACCGGATTGGAAGCCCCTGCTGCGTACGAGACATGCCATGAACATCCTGCTCATCAATCCTCCGTGTCCCGAGACCTTCTGGAGTTTTACGCATGCCCTGCGTTTCATCGAAAAGAAGGCGGCCACGCCGCCCCTGGGTCTCTTGACGGTGGCGGCCCTGCTGCCGGCGTCGTGGGGCAAGCGACTGGTCGATCTGCAGATGGCGGCGCTGGAGCCGGATGACCTGGCCTGGGCGGACCTGGTCTTCATCAGCGGCATGTCCATCCAGCGTCAGGCCGCCCGCCAGGTGATTGCCACGTGCAAGGCCGCGGGCAAGACCGTGGTGGCCGGCGGGCCGCTCTTCACACTGGAATACGCCCTCTTCGAGCAGGTGGACCACTTCGTGCTCAACGAGGCGGAGTTGACGCTCCCACTCTTCCTGGCCGACTTTCAGCGCGGCCGCCCCAAACGCACCTACCGCAGCCGCCAGTTCGCCGACCTCCGCCGCACGCCGGTGCCGCTGTGGGAACTGGCCGACCTTGATTGCTACGCCTGGGCCGGCATCCAGTACTCGCGCGGTTGTCCCTATAACTGCGAGTTCTGCAACGTGACGGCCCTGCTGGGGCGCACCCCGCGCACCAAGACCGGAGCCCAGGTCATCAGCGAACTCGAGGGCCTGCATCGGGCCGGGTGGCACGGCCCCGTCTTCTTCGTGGATGACAATCTCATCGGCAACCGTCGCGCCGCGCGAACGGACCTGATGCCCGCCCTCATCCAGTGGCAGAAATCGCGCCGACCGGTCTCCTTCAACACGCAGGTCTCGATCAATCTGGCGGATGATGAAGAGTTGACCCGCAACATGGTGCAGGCCGGATTCAATACGGTCTTCATCGGCATTGAAACGCCCGACCCCGACAGCCTGGCGGAGTGCCACAAGAACCAGAACCAGAAACGCAACCTCCTGGCCGACGTCAAACGTCTGCAGCGGGCCGGCCTGGAGGTCCAGGGCGGTTTCATCCTGGGTTTCGACAGCGACCAGCCCACGATCTTCCAGAAGATGGTGGATTTCGTGCAGCAGAGCGGCGTGGTGACGGCCATGGTGGGATTGCTGCAGTCGTCCCCCGGCACAGATCTGCACAACCGCCTGCGCCACGAGGGCCGCCTGGCGGGGGTGTCCTCCGGGGACAATGCCGATGGCACCACCAACATCATCCCGCGCATGGGTCTGGACCGGCTGCGCGAGGGGTACAAACAGGTGCTGGGCCGGATCTACGCGCCACGCCCGTATTACCAGCGCATTCGCGCCTTCCTGCGCGAGTACCGGCCGGGCCCGGCCCGCGGCCGAATCCAGGCCCTGCACGTGCGGGCCTTCCTGCGTTCCTTGTTCCGTCTGGGGGTCGTGGGGCGGGAAAGAGTGGAGTTCTGGAAACTGCTGCTGTGGACCACCTGGCGCCGCCCCACGCTGCTCTTTGCCGCGGTCCGCCTGGCCATCTGCGGACACCATTACCGCCGGGTCTTCGAGGATCGCGTCTTGCCGGTCTAGCGCGGACGGCGGCGATTATCCGACCCGACCTCCTTGTTTCGCCGGGGCACAGACCTATAATGATGATGGCACGCAAGACGAGACCAAGCATCGTCTGCCAAGTCGGATGACTAGATGAAGGGCAACCCGGCCGGGCCGGGAGGCCTCTTGACGAGTAAACCGACGTGATGGGGCACCCCTGGGTGCCCCATCCCGTCGGTTTTTTTATGGCCCGTGACAACCCGCGCCCGGGGGCGCATCCGAGTTGGCCCGAAGCGGCCAGGGGCCCTGTGGCCCGATGATGCGCCGGCTGACGCTCGGGCCCAGGAGATCCTGCCATGCGATCGAACAGCTTCAGCCATCAAACTCGCAAGGGAAGCAGCCATCAATCGGCACCGCCAGGGGACGATACCCCCAGGGGCGTGTCTCCGGCCGCCCGGATTGCTCCTGCGAACCCGCTGCCACCGCTCACGTGGTCGGCGAGTTTCGTCGCCGTGGTGGCTCCGTTCGCCGCGTTTATCCTGGCCATCGTGTGGTTGTGGGGGTGGGGCGTCACCTGGTCGCCCCTGATCCTGCTGCTGGCCCTGAGTGTGGGGACCGCTCTGGGGATCACCATCGGCTTCCATCGCTTGTTCACCCACCGCTCTTTTCAGACCACGCGGCCGATTCAGGTGTGCCTGGCCGTTCTGGGCTCGATGGCGGCCGAAGGTCCGCTCCTCAAATGGGTGGCCGTGCACCGGTTGCACCATCAGCGCAGTGATGAGGCCGGGGATCCACACTCACCGCACCTGCACAAGGCAGGGCTGGGAGGGCTGGCCAGTGGCCTATGGCATGCCCATATCGGGTGGTTGTTTGGCCCGGATGCACCCGGCCTGGCCGCTTATGTCCCGGATCTGCTGGCCGACCCCCTGGTATGCCGCTTGAGCAGGCTGTTCGGAGTCTGGGTGGTGGCCGGGCTGGCCATCCCCGCCATCGCTGGAGGCCTGCTGACCATGACCTGGATGGGCGCACTCCAGGGGTTCATCTGGGGCGGGCTGGTCCGTATCTTCCTGGTTCACCACATGACTTGGAGCATCAACTCCATCTGCCACCTGTGGGGCACCCGGCCGTTTTACACCCGGGACCACAGCCGCAATAACCCGGTGTTCGGTGTGGTGGGCATGGGGGAAGGCTGGCACAACAATCACCACGCCTTCCCGACCTCGGCCCGCCACGGGCTGCGCTGGTGGGAAATTGATGTGAGCTACCTGGTGATCCGCGTTCTGGTCCTGGTGGGCCTGGCGTGGAAGGTGCATCTGCCGCGGCCCGAAGCGATGGCCTCTAAACGCCAGCAGGCCGGCGAGTTGCGGCGCCGCGGGGATCGCGCCGCGCAGTGGGGCGCGGCTGCTACGCCCATGACATGACTGAGTTCCAGAGCCGCTCGTCTCCCCACCTGGGGATCAGGAGGCGGACCCGCCAGGGTATGTGCCGCGGTATGGAACGGCTCAACCAACCGGCTCGCGGTGGTCGCGGGTCGCGTGCATGGATGGGATCGGAATCAACTGAGGGTGCCAGTGGCACCCATGGGAGTGCCTGCAGATGCCAGACGAAACCAGGATCACGATTACAGTCCGACCGGAAACGGTGCGCCTGATCAACGAAATGGGGGAGATCCTTCAGGTCAAGAAGAAGACCTCCAAGCGGGCGTCCGATGCGGAACTGATCCACAAGGCCGTGCGGCACGCAGTCCTGCGCCTGCGCAAACCGCCCAGCCCCGGCGCCCCATGATCCGCCGTGCGCCCGGGCCCGCAGACGTTCCCCCAGGCCCGTCGTCAGGTTTGGCCGTGTCCGTTCAGTGGCCCCAGTGACCTCCTGCGGGCGGAGTTCCCTAATTCCTTGGCCCGGATGGGGATGGCCGCAGGCACTTTGACTGGCGACGCTGCAATTCATGCAGCGGCAGAAACTCATCATTGCGGAGGGTCCAGGCGCTGTGTCGCGACCAGGACCCGCTCTCCATCGGGAAGCAATTGGGAACGGCAGCGGACCCGTTCGCCGGTTCCGTACTCCCACCGCTCCCCGGGCCGGTCGTTGACAGCGATGATGCGATAAGCATCCTCTCCCTCGGCTACCGCATCCACCCTGCGCCAAGCGTCGTTGCCGGCGTCCAGCAGGGCCACATAGATTTGTTTGATGCAGGATTCTGGCATGAAGACGCCTTTTGTCCGCGCCAGGTCGGCAGCCTGCTTTGAGCATAGGTCCGAATCCGAGCCAAGTCATAGAGGCGGCCCACATCAGGTGCACAATGCGATCATGCAAGCCCCCATCGCCTTCCGACTTCACGGAGGAGGCCTGAAGAAGGCTTGAGGGCTCGATCACTTCCTCGGGTCCCTTCCTGCGTCTCATTTGTTACAATCGCCCCGGATGGCAAGGGGGCTTTCATGTCCGACGGCAGCAAGATTACCTGTCCTTCGTGCGGCAAGTCGTATGCCGTGCGCGCCGAGCATGCCGGGCGCAAGGTGCGCTGCAAGTGCGGCACGGTCATGGTGGTGCCCTCGGCCCTCGGGAATTCCGGGGGTGGCGCAGGCGGGAATGCCGCGGAGACCGGGGGCGAACGTGTGAGCTGTCCCGAGTGCGGGGCTACGCTGGGAGCGGCGGCCGTGCTGTGCGTGCAGTGCGGGTACAACCTCAAGACCGGGGCGCGCGTGGGCGGCGTGGCTCCCGCGGATTCATCTCCGGAATCTCCCCAGGAATCGCTCCCGAAATCGCACCCCGGTTCTGCCCGGCGATCGGGCCGGGTATCGCCGGCGCCGGCCCAGCCGCCCAAGGTGGGCCACGAAGCCAGGCGGGCCGAGTTGGAATCCGCCGATCAGGAGGCCCAGTTCCGCCACGCACGGATGGTGGATGTGTACGCCCCCATCGGGCTGATCGTCATCGGCGTGGTTTCGCTGGTGGTTCAGGAACTCAAGTTCAGCGACACGCCCGATACGTCACTGCTCCAAGCCCTCATCCCCGTGGCCGCCCGGGTAGTCCTGTGCCTGCCCCTGATGGTGGTGGCGCTGCTGCTGACGGCCAGGATCCTGAGCCTGTCGTTCGGGTCCATCCCCACGGCGCTCTTGAAACTCATGGCCATTTTGCTGGCCCCCGCGGGCTTCGCGGCGATTCTGGCTTTTGTCACAGGCCCGGGCCTGCTCACTCTTTTGTGGGCGTTTATTCTGGAGATCGCGGTCTACTACGGCCTCTTGATGTGGATGTTCGACCTGGATTTCTTCGAGGCGTTCGTGACCTCCATCGTTATCTACGTGATCAACATGGCGGCCGGCATGGTGGTGCTGGGGGTGCTGCTGCACTGAAGCGGCGGAAGCAGC
Source organism: Planctomycetota bacterium (assembly GCA_021784455.1). Classification (GTDB taxonomy): domain Bacteria; phylum Planctomycetota; class Phycisphaerae; order Phycisphaerales; family Phycisphaeraceae; genus JAJXSS01. The sequence goes on along the minus strand of JAJXSS010000049.1, from coordinate 6,748 downwards.
GGCAAGGGGCAAGCAGACTCGGCCCCCTTCCCCCCTTACCCCTTGCCCCTACTCCTTACGGCACCAGAAAAAGCTTGCCCAGGTGCCGGCCCTGGTGCATGTAGGCGTGGGCCTGTTGCACTTCGTCGAGCTTGAACGTGCGTTCCACGTGCTGGTGGTAGTGGCCGGCGGCGAACTGCTCCAGGATGTGCCGGCAGCCGGGCTCGAACGCCTTGGGACCGGCTTCGGTGAGTTCGCCCAGTGACCACCCCCGGATCGAGGCGTGCTTGCGGATCAAAGGCGTCACATCCACCACCCCCGGATCGCCTAACAGGCCGTAGACCCAGATGGTTCCTTCCTGGGCCAGGGTCCGAATCTCGCTGTTTAAGAAATCCCCGGCCGCCACGGGGTCGAACCAGACATCGATGCCGTGGTCCTGGGTCAGGCGCTTGATGTCCTTGTACCAGGGAGTGGTCTGGCCCTGGGCATCGCGTGTGGCCACCACTTCGGCATAGGCACAGCCCGAGAGCGCCTTGAGGCGGGCCACCTTGTCGGGGCTGGAGGTCAAGCCGATCGGGGTGGCCCCCCGTTCCTTGACGATCTGGGCGGCAGCCAGGGCCACGCCGCTGGAGGCCGCGGGCAGGCCGATGAACTGGCCCGGCTGCACCGGCTGCCGCCAGGCCAGGCACCCCCAGGCGGTGAGGTAGGTGAGCCAGAAGCCGCCCAACTGCTCGTCGGGCACCTGGGCCGGGGCCAGGAAGGTTTGTTCGGCCGGCACGAGGTAATGGCTGCGATAGGTGCCCCCGCAGCCGGCATTCTCACGGCGCGGGGCATCCGGGCCGATTACCACCCGTTCGCCCAGCCGCCGCCCCGTAACCCCCGGGCCCAGGGCCTCAATGATGCCGCCCGCTTCCAGGCCGGGGGTAAAGGGCGGGTCGCCCGAGGACAGCCGGTACTGCCCGGCTCGGGCCATCAGGTCGGCGTGGTTCATGCCGATGCTGGTAATCCGCACCCGCACGTGTCCCGCCCCCGGAATGGGCAGCCGCTCCTCACGGATTTTGAGCTGTTCGACACCGCCGAAGGTTTCGACCACGACCCGACGCAGCAGCGAATCACTCATGGGAATCTTCCTCTACTTCTTCTCCAGCCCCTGAAGCAGGCCCCGGAGAATCTGGTTGGCGGGGTTCTGTTGTTGCGGCTGCTGTTGCGGGGGTTGTTGCGGCTGATTCCGGGGGGCCGGCAGGGTCTTGGGAATCACGGGGGCCGGGCGGTTAGGCCAGGTGGCCGTCTTCCACCACGCAGGGTCACTACTGCCGGACTTTTTCGTGGCCTGCTGCAGATCGCCCAGGATCGTCGCGCCCAGGCCGATGGCATTGCCGATGGCGCCGCGCCCGGCCGCCGTCTGGCCGGCGATGCGCGTCAGGAGCCCCGTGTAGTCAAACTTCAGCGTGCCCGGCGGGCCCCAGGCGCCCGTGGTGTAGATGGCCATCGGGTTGATACGCCCGCTGGTGCCGGGCACCAGCAGCACGGTATCGCCCGGCACGGCTGTGAGCACCTCCACCCGCGCCAGCTTGTTGTTCTTGGCGAAGATCAGGTGCGACTGGGCCCCCAGGCGCAGGTCGCCGGTATCCATCCACACATCGCTGGTGGTCAACAGCCCGTCTTTCATGGTGAACTTCAGGGGCGTGAACCTGGCATCAAACACCGGCCGGTCTTCGATCGGCGAGCCCAAGAGACGCAGGGCCGTCACCAGGGCCGAGGCCACCCCGCCGCGCTGCACGCGCAAGGTGCCCAGGTCCACCACGCCCTGCAACTGAGTGGTCAGGGCGTTGAACGGCTTCAGCGGAATGCGCGTGCCGCTGGCATCCATCGTCAGCTTGACCGGGTTGGCCGAAGACTGCACGTTCTGGAGCAGTTCGCTCATCCTGGCCAGGTAGGGCTTGATCTGGTCGGTGATCTTGAACTGGGCCACGGCATTGCCGCGCAGGGTCAAAACCAGGTTCTTGTCCAGGCTGGCCGGAACCGAGGCGCCCAGATTGACGCTCTTGAACAGGATGTCGGCCTGCCCGCCCTGGCCCGGCAGGAAGCGGCCCTTCAGCGACAGGTCGGCCTTGTCGCCGGTGATATCCAGCAGTTTGCCCTGGGCCCCCGCCAGGTCGTCGATGAGGGCCATGGGCAGGTTGGTGGCCGAGGTGTCCGTCACCAGCGTCATCTGCTCCGGGGTCAAGACATTCCGGGGTCCGGAGTTGATCAGGTTCTGGAGGTCCGTGGTGGAGGTGAGCTTGCCCGTCAGGGGCTGACCGCCGCCTTGAACGGCTGCGGCCTGATAGTCGCTGGTCAGGCCCAGCTTGAGGTCCTTGCTCAGGTCGGTGGCGGCGATGCTCAGGACGAAGTTGCTGAGGCGCCCGGTTAAGCCGCGGGCCTTGGCTTCCACCTCGATGGGTGTGGCCGACAGGCTGCCATTGAGACTGGTCTGGGCGGCATCGATGGGCAGGGTCCCGGCCGGGTGCCGGCTCAGCAGGGCCACCTGGACCTGTTTCAGGTCCAGTTGCAGAGTAGTGGGTTTGAGCAGGGCGATCTGGGCGGCATCTTTCTTGACCAAGCGCTGGCGCAGGGCGGCGAAACTTCCCCCGGTTCCGGGGGTAAGTTGCAGGGTCGCCTGGCCCTGGACGGTGGCGATGGCCGGCTCGCCGGGGCCGCTGGCCGCGGCATAGTGCCCGCCCAGACTGGCCTGCAGGGTCTGGCCATTGGCGCTAATCTGGAAATCGGTGGTCTTGGGCGCCTGGGGGGTGTTGCTCAGATCGAAGATGTCCAGGCGCGTGAACGAGGGGCCCAGCACCGAGGTGAGCAGCCCCCCCTGCCCGCTCACCTGGTCGGCCAGGGCCACGGGGAAATCGTCCATCCGGCCCGCCAGTTTGTAGATCAGCGGCCCCCCGGTCAGCCCCCAGAGTTTCAGACCCGCGGAAAGCTTGCCCACCTGCTTTCGGTAGTGGATGGCCGCATTGACCCGGGCGTCGATGCCCCCGGCCAGGGTGGACGGGGCGAAGTTCACAACCAGGTTTTCGATACGGGTATCGGCCAGGCGCGGGTCACCGGTGGGAACCAGTTTGTCCACCACCACCTTGCCACTGAAGGTCAAGGGGGGCTGGGCGCCCTTGGCCTGCGGCAGGGCGACTTTCAGATCCTGCAGGCTCACGGTGGCGGGCTGGGCCAGGTTCCAGGACTCGAGTTTGGCGCCCAGGTCCGGCCGGTCCTTGCGGATGCCGGCCAGAGTCTGGGGCGTGAGGGTCAGATGCGTGCTGCCAGCCTGATTGACCGTCAGCACGCCATCGCTAAGTTGGCCGGCCAGAGTGGCGTCGATGTTTGGGGCCGCCAGAGCCAGGGTAAAGGTCGGAGCCCCCCCCGCCGGCGCCGAAGACACCCCCGGCTTGGCCGGAGCCCCCCCCGGAACAACTGGCGCCAGCACGAGCCCGGCGTTGAGCGACACCTCCGGCCCGCCGGCAACATCGGCGATGAGGCCGCTGACGGTGAGAGGCGCCGTCACCGCGACTTGGGCCTGGACCCCCTTGCCCGACAGCGGCACCTGGGCCTGGACCACATGGACTTTGATGTCCGTGGGCTGGGTCAGCAGCAGAGAAGCCCACGGGCCCAGCGCGGCCGACTGCGGGGCCAGACGGGCCACTAACGCATCGCGCAGCCGCGGATCGACGTGCCAGTCCAACACCTCGCCGGGCTGCACGTGCAGGCCCGCAGGCGTAAGGTCCCCCTGGACCTGGCCATTGAGGCGCTGGGATTTGAGGGTGAGGGTGACCGGACCGGTGAACGCCTTGCCATCGGCCGCGGGGGTGAGGCTGGTATCCAGATGGGCGGACACCAGCGGGCCGGCGGCCAGTTCCACCAGACCACCGGTCCCGGCCACCTGATCGATGACGGCGGTGGGCCAGTTGTTGATGGCCGCCTGGACCTGGCCGGCCAGTTGAGCCGAATCCAGCCCACCACCGGGTTTGACCGGCGCGGAAAGGTCGGCGTGAAAGCCCACATCCCCCTGGCGGTCGGCATAGGTGGCCCGGGTCTGGAAATCACCGACCATGTGCAGGCGCTGGTCCTGGCCCGTCAGGGCCAGGGTTTCCGAGGTGTCGGACAGGCGCACCAGGCCGATCTTGCCGCCCAGATCCATGGCCAGATCGCTGACGGTGAGTTTGCCACGGGCGTTGAGGCTGGCCAGATCGGGGGTGTAACCGCCGGCCCGCAGTCGGGTGGAAGCCTGGTCCAGGTTCAGGGCGATGGTGGCCGGGGCCTGAAGCTGGAAGGGCGGCCCGCCGCGGCCCCAGGCTTCGGCCAGGAGTTCGGGGGTGACCACGGAGCGGACGTTCAGAGCCTTGGCCACGATGGCCTGACCCTGCCAGGTCAGGTCGGCATTGGCGGTGAGGTATCTGGCCTCGGCCGAAACCTGGGCCGTCAGGTCGCGCAACCGGCCCTGAATGGCCAGGTTGGTGTTGAGCATCGGGCCCAGAGCCAGTTGCAGTTTTACGGGCAGGTGCACCAGAGCATCGACGGGGGCCAGCGGGATGTTGGCCAGGTTGGCCTTGGCGTCCACCTGGGCCTTGGCCACCTGCAGTTGCCCGGCGGGGCTGAACAGGTCCTTGATCTGGGCCCGCACATCCACCGCACCGCGGTCCGGGCCGGTAATGACGTTGGCCGCCAGCTTGGCCTGGATGTCGGCGCCGCCCTGCACCGCCACGGTCGCACTGAGGGCATGGGCGGACATGGGGCTGCCGTGCTGCGGCACATACTCGATGTCCGGACAGGTGAGCTTGAGGTCCAGGTGCAGGTCGGCGGGAAAAGCCGATGCCGGGCCCGGTTGGACCGGGGCGGGCGGAGACGGCCGGCGCGACGCCAGGGCCTTAGCCAGAGTGGTCGAGCCGTCCTGGGTCTCGACCAGTTCCACCTTGCGCCCGGTGATCTGGATGGAGCCGAAATCCTTGTCGCCGCGCACCGCCGAGAGCAGGGTCAAGTTGGGCAGGTCAATGCGGTCGATATCCAGCACGACTTTGCCACTGGGATCCAGCACGCGTAGGTTGTCGATGCGCTGGCCGGTGAACCAGCCCAGCCAGAGCCCGCCGATCTCGACCTTGCCCTGGATCCGGTCGTTGACCTGGCCGGCGATGAGGCTGAGCCCCCAACCCGTGGAGAGCAGCGTGGGCAGGGCCAGCACCAGCAGAACCAGGAGGACGACCAGGCTCCCGGCCATCCACAGCGTCCGGCGCAACCAGCGCCGCCGGCGGGGTGGAAGAGCCTCGGGACCCGGCGCAGTAGACACAGCCACGTCGCTCATGGTGACACCTCATCAAGCAAGCGGACCATAGATCATACGTCGAACATGCCGCCCAGGTTGTCCTGCAAACGACACCATGATCCGCTATACTCTGTGGACTTCGTTGTCCCCCCAACCAAATTTGCCGAGGCAAACACCATGAGTTTCGAGATTTCCTGCGTACACGCCCGCCAGGTTCTGGACAGCCGGGGCAATCCCACCGTGGAAGTTGAAGTCTGCCTGGAATCGGGCGCTGTCGGATCGGCCATCGTGCCCTCGGGCGCTTCCACCGGCGAAAATGAAGCCTGCGAACTGCGCGACGCCGACCCCCGGACGTTTCTGGGCAAGGGCGTGCTCAACGCTGTGGCCAACGTCAACACCAAGATCGCCCCGAAGGTGATCGGTCTGGATGCCCGCGAGCAGGAAGCCATCGACCAGCTCATGATCGATCTGGATGGCACGGCCAACAAGTCCAAACTGGGCGCCAACGCCATCCTGGGCGTTTCCATGGCGGTGGCCAAGGCGGCCGCACTGACGGCTGAACTGCCACTGTACCGCTACCTCGGCGGCACGGGCGCCAAGACGCTGCCCGTGCCCATGATGAACATCCTGAACGGCGGCAAGCATGCCGACAACAACGTGGACTTCCAGGAGTTCATGATCCAGCCCTGGGGCTTTGATAACTTCGCCGATGGTCTCAGGGCCGGCGTCGAGGTGTATCACGCCCTCAAGAAGGTGCTGCACAAGGCCGGGCTCTCCACCGCAGTGGGCGATGAGGGCGGCTTCGCCCCCTCGCTCAAGGACAACGAGGATGCCCTGAAGGTCATTGCCGAGGCCGTCGAGACCGCCGGGTACAGCTTCGGCAAACAGATCTTCGTCGCCCTGGACCCGGCCGCCAGCGAAATGTGGGACAAGAAGGAAAAGGGCTACCGCTTCTTCAAGTCCAACCCCCGGAAAGTCTTCAAACCGTCGGAAATGGTGGATTACTGGGCCGAGTGGTGCAAGAAGTACCCCATCCGATCGCTCGAGGACGGCTGCGCCGAGAACGACTGGGACGGCTGGAAGCTGCTGACCGACAAGATCGGGGCCAAGGTCCAGCTCGTGGGCGACGATGTCTTTGTCACCAACGTCAAGTTCCTCAAGAAGGGCATCGACACCGGCACGGCCAACTCGATCCTGGTCAAGGTGAACCAGATCGGCACGCTTAGCGAGACGTTCAACGCCGTGGGCCTGGCCATGCGCAGCGGCTACACGGCCGTGCTCAGCCACCGCTCCGGCGAGACCGAGGACGCGACCATCGCCGACATCGCCGTGGCCACCAACTGCGGGCAGATCAAGACCGGCGCCCCCTGCCGCTCGGATCGCAACGCCAAGTACAACCAGCTCCTGCGTATCGCGGAAGAACTGGGCGATCAGGCCCGCTACGGTTCGCAGTTGTAGATCCGGCCCCGGCCG
>JAJXSS010000458.1 GCA_021784455.1 Planctomycetota bacterium | reverse complement strand
CCAACGCCTACGGCGGTGCCCTGACCTTCAACAGCGGTACCCTCGCCGGCTCGGGCAATCTGAGCAACACCGCCCTCACGCTCGATCAGGGCAAGATGATCGCTCCGGGCAACAGCCCCGGCACCCTCCAGACCGGCAGCGAAACCTGGGCTTCTGGGGGCGCTTATCAGTGGCAGATCGCCAGCCTCTCGGGGGGCAAGGGCTCCACCACCGGCTGGGATTGGCTGAGCGTGAACGGCACTCTGGACGTTAGCGCGGCCCCGGGCTCCAACTCCTTCACCCTCATCCTTCAGGCCCTGGGGGCCCTGGCCGGCTGGAACCCCGATGCCAGCTACACCTGGACCATCGCCTCGGCGAACGGGGGACTGATGGGCGTTGATCCCACCAAGTTCACCATCGATTCCTCGGCCTTCGCCGCCGATAACCCGCTGGCCGGGGGCCAGTTCGGCTTGCAGGCTTCCGGCAACGACCTGAACCTCGTGTTTTCGCCCGTACCAGAGCCCGGATCACTGGCCCTGCTGGTACTGGCGGGTAGTCTGGTGGTTCGTCGTCGGCGGGCTGTTTCCCGCTTGGGATGAACAATCTGGTGTTGGCCGCGCCCGGCTGCGTTCGTGTTTGCCCAGCGGGCAGGACAGCCTAAGCGGGGGTCACTGAAATATAGAATTATATTTTATAAAATAAAGTTGCATTATTTATGGCTTGGGATAAACTTCCAGAGTAGGCGGAGCATCTGGCCCGAGCGCGTGCAGGGCAGGACCCATCTCCATGAACGCATTGGTGACGAACTCCTCCCGCAAGGTGCTGCGCCTGATCCGGCAGTATCACTGCATCGAGCGGACGGAGCTGGCCCAGATGATGGGGGTGACCCACGCCGGGGTGTCCAAGGTCATCAGCGGCCTGATCGAGAGCGGTACGATACTGCAGGCTGGCGAGCGTCGCTCCAACCGCCGGGGTCGGCCTTCGCAGACCTATGAACTGGCCGAAAAAGGGGCCTACGCCCTGGGTCTGGCGGTTCGCGCCGAGCAGGTGCAGATCATCCTGATCGACTGGCGGCACCAGGTGGTGGCCGAGGCGCAAGTCCCCAACCGGTTTCTCGATCCGGGGCAGGAAGCCGCAGCGATTCAGGAGGTGGTGGCCCGTGCCGCCGCCCTGGTGCGCGGGTCGGTCCGGCCCCGGCTGCTGGGGGCCAGTGTGGCTGTGGCCGGGACTTACGACGACCGCACCCATCAGGTCGTACGACCCCTGGGCATGAAGGATGCGGATCAGGCCCACACGCTGGTACGCGGGCTGCACACCCGTCTGCGCATCCCGGTCAGTTTCGTCAACGATGTGGATGCCGCTCTCCTGGCCGAGCGCTGGGCCATCGATAACCGGCCCTATCCCGGCCATCTGATGTACCTCAATGATCTGCTGGGCTTTTCGATTTTGCTCAATGGTCAGACGAACCTGTCGTGGTTCAGCACCCCGCGCTGGCTGGGACGGGCCCAGGTGCAGCGCGATGCCCGGCCGCGGGATCCCTCGCTGGCCGGTTGCCTGGCTACCACGGCTTCCATTGCCAGCGTGGCCTATCAACTGACCCGCCCGCCGGGCAGTCCCTGGATCCAGTACGGGCAGCCTGATTGGGCCGTTGCCGTGAAGGAACTCGCCCGCCGCTTTGATTCCGGCGATCCGGAAGTCTGTCGCTTAATCGACCAGGCATTCGATGATCTGGGCTTCGTCGTGCGCAACCTCTGCGTGCTGTTCAACATCAGCGGCATCATCCTGGAAGGCTGGACCCCGGCCATTCTGGCCCGGGGCATGACCGTCCTGCGGACTGCCCTGGCCCAAGGGGCGTACATCCAGCCGGATGGCGATTCGGGCCCGCCCCCCACCGTGCGCACGATCAGTTTCGGCCAGCGTCAGCAGGTTCTGGGCGCCGCGATTGCCGCCATCGAGCAGCGCCTGGGAGTGATTGCTTTGCCTCATCCGCACCATAACGCAACAGACTGGATCGGCGAGCGGCGTCGCTCGCCCGCCATCCGTATTCGGCAGCCCCTGGCTGCCCAGGCCAATTAGGAGGATTTCCCCATGATGTGCAGCAGACATCGAGGTTGGTTAACGGCCGCTGTATTCCTCGCCGCCGGGGGTTTGACCATGACTGCCCAGGCGGCCGTGGTCTTCCAGGACAATTTCACCAACGGGGTGCCCGCCAACAGCGATGGGGTGCCGGCTACGGGCACGGGGTTCTGGAACAATATTACCAGTCCTGCACCCACGGAGAGCGGCGGTTTGCTCAATCTGACCGCCACCGTGGCCACCGCCGGCGCCACGCCGCAGAACTGGCTGGCCTGCTATCCCAAGACTGATGGCACCTTCAATTTCTTCAACAACCAAGAGACTTACACGGTGCAGTTTGGCCCGACCCCGGCCATCACCGGCACGACCACGGTCAACTCCGTTAACACGACCTATACCAACATCTTCAATCTGGCGGTCCTTACCGCCGACGTGATCCATCCGACGTGGGGCATGTCGCCTTGGTACGCGGATGATGCACTTAATCTGACCCTGGCCCAGAACGGCACGGTGATCCTCCAGAGAAAGATCAACCATTCGGAAAACACCGCACCGGCGAATCTGACCAATCTGATCTCGGTGAACATCGGCCCCACCTTGGCAGGGACGATGACCGGCGTCAGCCTGACATTGAACGCGACCTCGTACGACCTGCAGATCTACGTGCCGGTAGGCGCGGGCATCGCCAGCGATGGAGTAATCAACAGTAGCGACACGGGCTATGGCACCTTGCACGGGGCTCTGGGCATCAATGAGAGCGATTGGGGCAACACCTACAACACGACCACCTCGACCTACGCCAGTGACGGCAACGGCAATTCCGGTGTGTTCCTGGGCGTGCAGCGGGCCTACGGAGGCGGCACTACTAACCCTGATCCGGTCGGTTCGTACACCACCGCCACCGTGAATAGCTTTACGGTCAGCACTATTCCCGAGCCGGCCTCGCTGGGCCTTCTGGCCCTGGGAGCATTGTTGATGTTCCCGGCGCGCCGTCACGGCGCCTAAGGTAATTCCTGGCTCGTGCGGAGCACGACCGCCGCCCGCACGGCTTGCCTGGCGTCTCTCTTTAACTGTGAGCAGACACGATATGTGGCATCTTCGAACGAATCGGTGGCTTCTGGGATCCATCTTGGCCGCGGCGGGCCTGGGGTTGATGACCCCGGCCGGGGTCGCGTCCTCTGAACCGGCGGTGGTCCTGGCCGACCACTTCGACAACGGCGTACCGGCAGACTCCGACACCACCGCGGCCTTCTGGAGCATC
>JAJXSS010000457.1 GCA_021784455.1 Planctomycetota bacterium | reverse complement strand
TCCCGCTCGTCCAGCCGGTTCTCTGACAGGCAGGAGCTGTGCACGGCCTCCTTGAACTCCGAAAGCCGCACCTCCTGCGTCGCCTGCATCTCCGCCCAATTCAGCGTGAGATACTCGATCGCATCGCGCCCGCCGGATTTGGTCAGCCGCCGCCCGCGCCGGCTGCTCAGCACATACTTGAACCGCACCACCGGATCGAAATCCGCGCTGCGGAACACGATCCGCAATCCCACGTCATCATCTGCCGCGACCCGCCCCTCGAACACCTCCTCGCGTACGCCGTTCGACAGGACACGTGGAGCGCCAACCTCATGCACATCCCGCAGCACCGCCCGCTGCGCTTTCCCGTCGATCTCAAAGACCGGCGGCGCCACCGCCGCCCCGCGCTCCCCGGCCGTGTGCTGCCAGAGCACAGCGCCATCCGCCACGACCTCAAACATGGCGTTGCCCATGCACTTCTCCATCGTCCTGTTTACGGAACCTGTACAAGAACAAGTCCGCAGTTCATTCCCTCCCCCGCTACTTTTACCGCAACTGCACCACGGCCACGCCGTGGCGATCCAGCGTCAGCGTGGTGGCCGTGGTCGTGCCGGTGAGGAGTTCTTTGCGGCCGGTGGGGACGGGCACGGTCTGACAGTCCTCGGTGTGGTTGATGAGGAAGAGCAGTTCCCGGCCCTGGCCGCTGCGTACGACGGCCTCTACACCCGGCGGCGGCGTGAGCGGAGCCGTGATCCCGGCGTCGGCAAGCACCCGGGCGATCAGGCCATCGTAGAAAGCCGGCGTGTTGCCGATGGTGCCCACATACCACGCGATGCCCTTGGCCAGGCGGTTGCGCGTGATCGCGGCATAGTCGGTGAGCCACCAGGCGTCGTACCCGGCGACCGTTTCGGCGGTCGTGGGCTTGATCCAGTCGGTGTAGAGGGTGGCTTTGTGGCCCGCAAATCCCTGGGTCAGGGGGATCTCGGCCTTATCCGCCAGTACATCGTATTCGGGGATCGCGATGCCCAGGGCGGACGAGAGCAGGCCCGGCAGCGTACGGTCGTGAACGAGGTTGGTGCCGTCCTTGACGGCTGTGCGCACGTCGGCAAGCAATGTGCCGCCTTGCTCGATATAGGCCTCCAGCCGGCGGGCCAGGGCATCAGGCATGAGGTGCAGCTCAGGGGCGATGACCAGTTTGTAGCGGGAGAAATCGTCCGCGGGGGAGATAATGTCAAGGCCGATACCCGCCCGGAACAGGGCGCGGTGGTAGCGCTTCAATTGCTCCCGGTAATCGTTGCCCTCGAAGCTGCCCTGGAAGCGCGTGACCCACAGACTGTCGTAGTCGTAGATCATGGCGACTTCGGCCCGCACGCTTAGCCCCTCGAGCAGGGGGGCCAGCAGGTGGTACTCGCGAGCCACCTGGGCGGCCTCGAGATAGCGGCGGTTGGGCTTGCCATCATGCTGGAGCAGGCCGTGCCAGTACTGCTCGCGGCCGGCGGTGCAGGTGCGCCAGCGGAACCAGATCTGGCCATCAGCCCCGTGGGCGAGCTGCTGATAGGCGACCGCGCGAAGCTCCCCCGGACGCACATTGCGGTTAAAGCTGCCCCACCCGCACGGACCGGCCGTCTGCTCCATGATCCAAAAATTCTTGTGCTTCGCACCGCGCATCAGGTCGGCGGCGAGGGCGGCATCGTAACGGACCTCCGGCCGGCCCCAGACCGGGTAGTTGTCCCAACTGACGAAATCGAGGTCGCGGGCCAGATTGAAATAGTTGACGTCCGGGGCCAGCCCCATCAGATTGTGGGTGATGAAGTGCCGGGGGCAAAGGCGGCGGAGAATCTGCACCTGCTCGCCCTGGTAACGGACGTTCTGGTCGGAGTAGAAGCGCTGCCAGTCCAGACAGGCGGAGGGGTTCTGGCCGTTGGTATCGACGATCACCGGCACCTCTTCCCAGGCCCTGAAGATCTGGCCCCAGAAGTGGGTGCCCCAGGCGCGGTTGAGTTCGTCGAGGGTACCGTAGCGCTGGCGGAGGAAATCCTGAAAGGCAGCCTGGCAGGCCGGGCAACGGCAGTCATTGCTACCGCCGAACTCGTTGTCCGTCTGCCACCCGATGACACCGGGGTGGCTGGCGTAGTGCGTGGCCAGGGCCGTGGTGATGGCCTGCGAGAACCGGCGCAGAACACCTGAGGAGTAGCAGGTGTCCTTGCGGACGCCCCAGGTTCGCCGCTGGCCGGTCTTGTCTACCACCATGACCTCCGGATAGCGATGCGCCAGCCAGGCGGGAACCACGGCGGTGGGGGTCCCCAGGATGGCGCGGATCCCGTGCCGCGCCAGCACCTCCAGAGCGCGATCCAGCCAGGCGAAGTCATAGCAACCCTCGGCCGGCTCGAAGTTGGTCCAGGCAAACTCCCCTAGCCGAACCACATTGAAGCCGGCCTTCTGCATCATCTGGGCATCGAGCGCCCAGCGGGTTTCAGGCCAGTGTTCCGGGTAGTAATCAACACCCACGTACATAGTTCATCTCCGTAGAAGGCATAACGATCAGGCCTCGTAGATCGCGTCGGTAATGGCCTTTTCGATTTCCAGACCGGTTTGATAGAAAAGCTGGCGCGGCTCGTATTCCTCGTGTTCGCGCTGGCGGTTCTTGGATGCATTGGCCCAGCTCGCCGGGGGCGCATCGGGGCGCCACGGCCGGCGCTGCCAGTAGTACCCGCGGCTGACATCCACCGTGTCGTTCATCCAGCCCAAGAGGCGGTCGTGGAGGGCGTTACGAACCTGCACGTGCGCGGGCGACTCGATGAGGTTGGTCATTTCATCGGGGTCTTCCTTCAGGTCGTACAGCTCATCGCTGCTGAGCAGGTTGATCACCAGTTTGTAGCGCCCGTCGCAGGCCGCCCGGATGGGCTGGAACCCCCCGAACCCATCGTGGTTGATCTCGAAGCGGCTGAACTCCAGGAACACCGCATCGTTGAGGCGGACGGACGGGTCGCGCAGGACCGGCAGCATGCTCCGGCCTTCGAGAATCCTGGGGATGGGCAGACCCAGGACGTCCAGGATGGTGGGGGTGATGTCGATGTGCGATGTCGGATGCGGGCACACGCTGGCCGCGGGGATCACGCCGGGCCAGCGGGCCAGGAAGGGAATCCGGGTGATCTCTTCGTACATCGCGGCCCCCTTGGCCAGGTTCAGGCAGTGCGAGCCCAGGGCATCGCCGTGGTCGGAGGTGTACAGGACAAAGCTCTGGGGCACCAGTTCGTCGATGACCTGCATGACCCGGCCGATTTCCGCATCGATGAAGGTGTTGCAGCCGAAGTAGGGCGGCTTGCAGAGCTTCAGGGCATCGCGGTCGGTTTTCAGTTCCTTGC
>JAJXSS010000456.1 GCA_021784455.1 Planctomycetota bacterium | reverse complement strand
GCGCGGCCGCGCTATACACGGGACTCTTTAACACGGGCGGCGCAAAAGCGCAAACGAGGCGCAAGTCCTTTTATCCCTCGCAAATGCAATTGCCCTGAGCGGCGCGTCTTCCAAAAGGGAGGGACAAGAGGCGGTCCCGCTGAAGGGGCGTGCCCGCTGCGCCCGGGGCGACCGACCGCGGCCGCGTGCAGGTCGTGGCGGCCATCGGAGTTCGGGCGCTCACGGGGACGGGGCATCAGCGATTGGCACCCAGCAGCGTGCTGAGCGTGGTGACGGCCAGAGCAATTTCGCCGCAGCGGTCCTGGCCGGCTTCGCGTTCGACGACCAGGTTCCCCTGGTAGCCGGCGGCCTGCAGCACTTTCAGGAAGGCCGGCCAGTCCACTTCGCCCTGGCCCACGGGCACTTCCTTGCCCCAGGTGCCGGGGGTGGCGGTGCGGCGGGCATCCTTGATGTGGACCTGCCGCACGTGGGGCATGAGCTGCTTGAGTGCGGCGATCGGGTCGCCCTTGTCATACAGGATCATGTTGGCGGGGTCGAAATTGACGGCCACGTTGGTATGGCCGTTGGCCTGCAGTGCCCCCAGGAACTGATCGAGGGTGGTGGCGGTTTCCTGGCCGGTTTCCAGCAGCAACGTCAGGCCACGCTGGGCGAAGCAGTCGGCCACCTGGCCCACGCGCTGGGACAGCTTGCGGAAGGCCTCGGAACCCGCCTCTGGGGGGATGAAGCCGGCGTGGCCGCTGACGCACTGCAGGCCCAGGTCGCCGGCGACGGTGGCGATGGTCTGAATATGCTTCCAGTTGTCCGGCCAGGTGGCATCGGGCACAAACCCGCCGGTCTGACGGATGGTTTCCAGTGTGGCGTAGTTCTCTTTTGCCGTGCCGAACATGCCCGACACGATGCTGATCCCCGCCTGGGCCAGCCGGGCCGGGGCCTGGCCCCAGACGGCGGGATTCTGCACCAGGGGATTCAAGGCCAACTGCACCTTACGGAGCCCCACGGCCTGCAGGCCCGCGATGAGATCCTGCGGCGTTTTCGGATGCAAAGACCAACTGCAGATACCAAACCGATCGGTGAGGGGGTTCATCATCACGAATCCTTGTATCAGTCGCGGGGTGCTTCGTATCCCAGCCGCGTCAAATGGGTTTTCAGGAACTTCAGTCCCAGTTGCACACCCTGGCGGGCTTCTTCGGTGCCTTCGAATTCGAGGGAGATCCAGCCGCTGTAGCCGGTGGCCTGTAGAAGTTGAAGCTGGGCCGGCAAATCGATCACCCCCTGGCCGGCGATGGCCCCGCGCAGGGCGATATCCGTGGGCGTGGCGAACCAGCCTGGGGCGGGCAACTGGTCCTTGGGCCGGGTATGGAAATCCTTGGCGTGGACCATGATGGCATACTTGGCCAGCCGGCGCACTGCCTCGACGGGGTCCTGATTCAGGCACAGGAAGTTGCCCAGGTCGAGGGTGATGCCGAAGTTGGAGTCGGCCACAGCCTGGACCAGGGCCTCCACCCGGTCGGCGGTCTGGAGGTAGAAGCCGTGATTTTCCAGGGAGGTCTTGATGCCCTTGGCCCGGCCGTACTGGGTGGCCTGGCGCACGGAGGGGGTTACGGCCGCCAGGACCTGCTGCAAGGTCAAACTGTCCGGGGGATTGGGCCCGCGGGTGACATCGTGACGCATGGACGGGGCCCCCAGAATGTGGGCAATGTCGATGGCTTCCTTGATGTGGGCCAGGGCTTTGGACTGTTCCGGCCCGTCCACGAGCAGTTCCGCCCCGGTGCAGTAGCTGGCGACGGCCAGGCCCAATTTGTCGCAGTGCCGGCGCAGTTCCTGGGCCCGGCCCAGGGGATCGGCCACAGGCCCATCATCCAGACCGGCGAACTCCACGCCCCGGATGTCCTGGGCGGCGATCCAGTCCAGGGTGTCTTGAAAGGTCTTGTGCTCGGCCGCACGCCAGGTGCGCAGGCTGTACGTACTGACGGAAAGTTGAACCGGCATGGCAGCTTCCGGGGGTTGGATGGGCCCTCACGACAAGGCGTCCTGGGCCGGATGGGGAACATCATACAAGGAAGGCGCCTGGGCAACACCCCCCGCGGGGAGGCGGGCGCGCCGCGGATTCGAGGTATGCGTTGGCTTCCCTTAAACCAGATACAGCCAGGCTTCGGGCAGGACTTCCAGCCACCAGCGGCCGTGGAGGCGTTTCACGAAAACCTTGCAGCCGAAGGTCTCGGTGAGGCGCTCGGGCGTGATGACCTCACGCGGCGGGCCGGCGGCGGTGATCCGGCCGCCGCGCATGAGCAGCACCTGTGAGGCGCGCGGCGAGATTTCCTCGACATGGTGGGTGATCATCAGCACGGTGGGGGGGGTGGGCCCGGCCAGGACCATCTCGATGGTGGCCAGCACCTGTTCCCGGCCGGCAATGTCCAGGCCGGCCGTGGGCTCATCCAGGATCAGCAGTTCAGGAATGTGCACCAGGGCCCGGGCGATCAGGGCCCGGCGCTGTTCTCCGTGGGATAAGAGGGCAAAACGCAGGTCGCGGCGCTGGGACAACCCCACCTGGGCCAGCAGGTGATCGGCCCGCTCGTGCTGGTCGGGGCTGGGCCGATCGTACAGGCCCACGGTGCCGAAAAAGCCGGTGCAGACGGCCTCGTGGGCGGACAGGTCGGCATCCACGGCCGCCCCGGCCACGTGGGCCCCGGCCTGGTCCAGCGTCGGGTTGACCAGGCCGATGCGCCGGCGCAGGGCCCGCACATCCGTATCACCGATCTCCTGGCCCAGCACGCGGACCGTGCCCGAGGTGATGAACATGTAGCCGGTCAGGCACCGGGTCAGGGTGGTCTTGCCGCAGCCGTTGGGGCCCAGGAGCGCGGTGCAGTGCCCGGCTGGGAGATGGCAGTTCACCCCGCGCAAAATGGCCGTGCCGCCGCGTTCGACGGTCAGATCGTGAATATCAACAACGTTGGGAACGGTGGCCATGGGTGGCCCACATCATACGACACGCAGGGAATGGCCACTGGCAACCCTTCAATTAGACCGCTGTGCGCCAGGCGGCATTGACCCGCCCATTGGGGCGAAGTTGGTTTCGTCCTCCGGGTGCGGGCCGCGATGGTGACGCTTTTCGGGCACTTTCAGGAACCTGTCAGGGAAGGCAGTATCTACCCGGGGGCGGGCAAGGCAATTTGAGGAATTTTCACGCAAGCTGTAAAAACCTCTTGACATCTTCAGATAGGGGGGGGGGTAATGTATTGGTCATTCGGCCGGGGAAGCTCATTCCGGCCGGGGAAGGACTGGGGTATGTTCCGCGGGCTGGGGAAAATTCGGGGCCCGGGGGCACCTCGCCGCACCATCTGGATG
>JAJXSS010000455.1 GCA_021784455.1 Planctomycetota bacterium | reverse complement strand
TGGTTGAAGTGCCAGCGCTTCTTGCGGTTGCCCAGCACCAGCTCAAACAACTCGTTGGTCTGCTGGCGGTGCAGGAAGTGGTCCTGGTCCGGAGCGGCCGAATAGGCGTACCCCGGCGACACCATCATGCCTTCGACGCCGATGTCCATCATGTCATCGAAGAACTGACGCACCTCGACCGGGTCAGCCCCCGCAAACAGGGTGGTGTTGGTGGTGACGCGGAACCCCCGGGCCACGGCCAGACGGATGGCCTCGCTGGCCACCTGGTAGGTGCCTTCGCGGCAGACGGCAAAATCGTGCTGCTCCTGCGTACCGTCCATGTGCACGCTGAAGGTCAGGTACTTGCTGGGCCTGAACAGGTCCAGCTTCTGCTTCAAGAGCAGCGCGTTGGTGCACAGGTAAACGTATTTGCGCCGCGCCACCAGCCCCTGAACGATCTGGTCGATCTGCGGGTGCAGGAGCGGCTCCCCCCCCGGAATGCTGACCATCGGAGCCCCGCATTCTTCCACGGCCTTCAAGCACTGTTCCGGGGTCAACTGCGATTTGAGGACGTGCGCGGGATACTGGATCTTGCCGCAGCCGGCACAGGCCAGATTGCAGCGAAACAATGGTTCCAGCATCAGCACCAGGGGATAGCGACGGTTGCCCTTGAGCCTCTGCTTAAGGACATACGTCGCCACCGTCCACATCTGGGACAAAGGTACCGCCATCGTTGCATCCACCCCACTGGTCTATCGGCCAGTCTGATTTCGAAGCGTTTACGTGTGTTGGATTACACCTGATGGTACCGCATCGCCCTCAGGCCGGCAATCGGGTAGCTGCCATATCCCGCGGGAAAATGCCCGTTCGCCGGTCCCTCTTACAACCCTTCCTTCTCCTGTGAAGGAGGCCGAGCCAATGAAGAAGATCAAAAGCTGATCAGAAATGTCAATCCTTAGTTTGGCACATGGCTCCAGGTACGCCGGGCGGTGGGCCAACCACAAGCTCCCGCCGCGCCTATAGTTGTTGAACATCTGCACGACGGAAACTGCCACTGCCAAGGAATAACTCATGCTTCGTCATTGCCGTGCGCGGGCCGTTGGCTGCACCCTATTGCTCGGCGTGATCTCGCTTACCGGCTGCCAGACGCCCCCCCGCGATGCCGGCTTTGGCCAAGTCGGCCAAGTGGTGGCTCAGCGCACTGGCCAAAAGGTCGCGTGGCGCGGCCACACCACCGCGGCGGCCGCCGCCGATGCTCAAGTGCGCCAGATGCTGGGCCACCCCTTGACTCAACAGCAGGCGGTGGCTCTGGCCCTCATCAACAACCGGCGTCTGCAGGCCACCTACGAAGATCTTGGCATCGCCCGGGCCCAACTGGTACAGGCCGGGCTGATCCCCAATCCCTTGGCCACGCTCGACGTACGCTGGCCGGAAAGTGGCTCAGAGGTGACCTGGGAATTTCAGGCCGCCGCCCAGTTGGTGGATCTCCTCACTCTGCCGCAGCGTCAGGAACTTGCCCAGGCCCAGTTCCTCCGCACGCGTCTCGAGGTCACGCAGGCCGTCTTTAACCTCATTGCCCAGGTGCGTCAGGCGTACTTTGATCTGCAGGCGGCGCAGCAGTTGCTGGAAATGCGTCAGTCGGTCCTGGAGGCCGCCGCCGCCAGCCGCGACCTGAGTGACAAAATGCACCAGGCCGGCAACATCACCAACCTGGCCTGGTCCCAGGAGTCAGCCGCCTATGAAGATGCCTATGCCGCCCGGCAGCAAGCCCAATTGGCCGTGGCTCAGGCCCACGACCAACTGGCCGTCTTGCTGGGCTTAAGCGGCGCGCCGGCGCGGCAGTTGCGGGTGCCCGGACGCCTGGCTGACCTGCCGGCCCGGACCGTGCAGCCCCGCGGTCTGGAAGCCCGGGCCCTGGCCCAGCGGACCGATCTGGCCGCCGCCCGGCAGGAGATTCTCGTGGCCCAGCGACGCGCCGGCCTGGCCGGCGCGGGGATCTGGAGCGATCTGGCGATCGGCATCCACCACGAACACGATGCCTCAGGCGAAAGCGCAACCGGCCCGACCTTGACGTTCCCCATTCCCCTGTTCGATCAGGGCCAGGCACGCCGCCAGGGCGCCCAGGCCCAACTGGCCCAAGCCCGCTTCCGCTACGCCGCCTTGGCCACGGAAATCCAGGGCCAGGTCCGCCAGGCCTATGCACGCATGGCGGCGGCCCGGCAGCAAGCCCAGCGACTTGAGCGTATCGTCCTGCCTCTAAAACAAAAGATCGTCGATGAGGCCCAGCGCCAGTACAATGCCATGGCCCTCAGCGCCTTTCAACTCCTGCTAGCCCGGCGCGACGAGATCGTCACCGGGGCCCGCTATATCGGCCAGTTGCACGACTATTGGTCCGCCCGCGCCCAGCTCGAAAATGCCGTGGGCGGCGCCCTGCCCCCGATGCCGGCCAGCACCCAGCCCGCCGCCCAGCCGGCCCCCCCGCCGCCCGCCACGAGACCCTCCATGCCGTCCATGCCGGGCATGGACGGCATGCCCGCAAAGAAATCCACCCCCTCGATGCCACGAGATACGCCATGACCAAACTGACCCGACGCCAGATGCTCGCCTCCGGGGCCGCTTCCCTGGCGGGTGTAACGCTCTTAAGCCGCAGCAACCCGGCCTTCGCCCTGCTGGCCGGCTCGGCCACCCGCCCCTCCGACACGGTCGGCCAGGCCCCGGCCCCGGCCACCGAGGGCTATACCCCGGTGGTCACCCCCAACGGGGCTTCTCTGCCCTGGAAGCGAGTCGACGGGGTCAAGGTCTATCACCTCATCGCCCAGGTGGTCGAGCACGAGTTCACCCCGGGACTCAAGGCCACCTGCTGGGGCTACAACGGCCGGGTGCATGGCCCAACCATCGAAGCGGTCGAGGGCGACCGCGTGCGCATTTACGTGACCAACCAGCTTCCCGAAGCCACCACCGTCCACTGGCACGGCATGCGCCTGATCAACGGTATGGATGGTGTCGGCGGCCTCACCCAGCCGGCCATCCCGCCCGGCCAGACCTTCAAGTATGAGTTCACGCTGCATCAGAGCGGCACGCTCATGTACCACCCCCACCACGATGAGATGACCCAGATGGCCCTGGGCCTGATGGGAATGTTTGTCATCCACCCCCGCCCCCGGAATCCCTCCGACAGCACCCGCGTCGACCGGGATTTCGCCATCATGCTCAGCGAATGGCGCATCACCCCCGGAACCAGCCGGCCCGATCCCAACGAGATGACCGATTTCAACGTGCTGACCATGAACGCCCGCTGCTTTCCCGGCACCGAACCGCTGGTGGTCCGCCGCGGCGACCGCGTACGCATCCGCCTGGGCAACTTGAG
>JAJXSS010000048.1 GCA_021784455.1 Planctomycetota bacterium | reverse complement strand
CCCGGCCGGAACACCACCTTGCCGTCCACCACCACCAGCTTCTCATCCAGGTACATCTGCACGGCCTGGCTGAGCACCTGGGCCTCCAGCGTCTGGCCCTTCTTCTTGACGTCCTCGGCGTTGTCTTTGCCCACGTCGATGTGGAAGACATCCTGCAGGACCACCGGCCCCTCATCGAGGTTTTCCGTGACAAAGTGGGCCGTGCAGCCCGAGACCCGCACGCCCGATTTCCAGGCCTGTTCGTAGGCGTTGGCCCCCGGGAAAAAGGGTAAGAGCGAAGGATGGATGTTGATGATCTTGTCGGCAAATGCCCGCACGAATTCCGGGGGCAACACCTGCATGTAGCGGGCCAGCACCACCAGGTCCGCCTCGGCCCTGGTCAGCTCGCCCTGCAGCCAGGCCATGTGGGCGGCCTTCTGGCCCCCGGCCGACGGCTGGCAGGCAAAGGACAGCCCCGCCTGCCGGGCCACGGGCTCCAGGTCCGGGTGATTGCCGTACACCCCCACGATGTCGCAGGCCAGCTTGCCCAGCTTGTGGTCTTCCAGAAGCTGAATCAGGCAGTGGGCCTCCTTGCTGACCAGGATCGCCAGCTTCTTGCGCCGCCGCGACTGCAGCGCCACCCGCACTTCCATGTCGATGGATTTGCCCAGGGCGATCAGCCCGGTGATCAGCTCATCCAGGCTCACCGACAGCTCGGCCAGGTCCACCAGCATGTCCATGATGAACCGGCCGTGGACCACCTGCTGGTGGATGTCCTCGATGTTGATGCCCCGTTCGGCCATGTAGGTGGCGAACTTGGCCACTACGCCCTTCTGGTCCTTGCCCACCACGCTGACGACGGCCTTGATCATGGTTACATCTCTGATCTGGGATCTTTGATCGCTGATCTTAACACGGTCGCGGGCTTGAGGTTGTCGCGGTACCTGGGGTTGGCTCGGCCAGATCAGAAATCAGAGATCAGAGATCAGAAATGCCTACAATGCCCCCATGAGTACGCAACAACCCTATGACCTGGTGGTGATCGGCGGCGGCCCGGCGGGGTATGTGGGAGCCATCCGGGCCGGGCAACTGGGCCTGAACGTCGCCTGTGTCGAGCGCGAACGCCTGGGCGGCATCTGCAACAACTGGGGCTGCATTCCCACCAAGGCCCTTTTGGCCGAGGCCGAGTTCTACCGGCGACTCAAGCACGAGGCCGCCGAGTGGGGCATTTATGCCGACAACGTGCGCCACGACTGGCAGCGCGTCATCGCCCGCTCGCGCGGCGTGGCCGACCTGGGGGCCAAGGGGGTGGCCGCCCTGTTCAAGAAGAACAAGATCACCTCCATCGCCGGCCACGCCCGGATCGCCAGCGCCACCAGCCCGTTTACCCTCGAGATTCACGATCAGCCCGGCCACGTCGCCCAGACCCTCCAGGCGAAAAAGATCCTGATCTGCACCGGGGCCCAGCCGCGTGAATTGCCCGGGGCCCCTTTCGATGGCCGGCGCATCCTCAGCTCCAAGGAGGCCATGAGCCTGCCCGCCCAGCCCGCCTCGCTGCTGATCGTCGGGGCCGGGGCCATCGGCATGGAATTCGCCTATTTCTACAACGCCTTCGGCACCCAGGTGACCGTGGTGGAAATGCTCGACCGCCTGCTGCCCATCGAGGATGAGGAGGTGTCGGCCGCCATCGACAAATCCTTCCGCCGCCAGGGCATCCAGACCCGCCCCGGGCATAAAACCCTGTCCGTCCAGATGAAAGACGCCGGCGTGGAAGTCACCATCGCCCCCGTCCAGGATCAAGCGCAGAAGGAAACGCTGGCGGCCGAGTGCGTGCTGGTGGCCATCGGCGTCAAGGGCCGCTACGACGGGCTTTTCGCGGAGAACATCCAGGTCGAGACCTTCAAGGACCACCTCAAGGTCGACCCCCGGAAACCCGGCGCTACTTACGAGACCAGCCTTTCGGGGGTGTATGCCGTGGGGGATGTGATCGGCCCGCCCTGGCTGGCCCACGTGGCCTCCGAGGAGGCCATCGTGGCCGTGGAACGCATGTTCGGCCACCCGGCCCTGGATGTGGACTACGGGGCCATCCCCGGCTGCACCTACTGCCAGCCCCAGGTGGCCAGCCTGGGCCTGACCGAACAGGCGCTCAAAGCCCAGGGCAAGGCCCCCGGCAAAGACTACAAGGTGGGCAAATTCCCCTTTCTGGCCTCGGGCAAGGCCCGCGCCACCGGGCACACCGAAGGCTTCGTGAAGATCCTTGCCGACGCCGCCACCGGCGAAATCCTGGGTGTACACATGATCGGCGACGGAGTAACCGATCTGCTGGCCGAAATGGGTCTGGCCAAGCGCCTGGAAGCCACGGCCGACGAGGTCATCGCCACCCTGCACGCCCACCCCACGCTCTCCGAAGCCCTCCACGAGGCGGCCCTGGGCACCCAGGGGCGGATGATTCACTTGTAGGCCTGCTGCGCTACCAAGGAACCCCCCATGGACCGAATGCGCTCGGGTCGCCTGTGCTTCCTGATCCTTGTGGCCGGGTTGGCGGCCGTGGCATCGGCCGGCGTACGCCCCTCCACCCAGACACAGCCATCGCAGTGGCACGGACCCTTCTTCTTCATCCAGCTTTCCGATACGCAACTGGGGATGCAGTCCCAGACCGAGGATGTCACCCCCGAGGCGGCCAAGCTGTCCCGGGCCGTGGATGACATCAACCGCCTTAAGCCCGCTTTCGTCATCATCACCGGGGACCTCACCCAGCGCGTGGGCGACCCGCGGCAGATCGCGGCGTTCCGGGGGCTGATCGGCCGCATCCGGCCCAGCATCCCCGTTCATCTGGTGGCCGGCAATCACGATGTGGGCGATGTGCCCACCGAGGCCAGCCTGGCGGCCTACCGCCGCACCTTCGGGCCCGACTGGTACGCGTTCAATTACGGCGGCTGCCACTTCGTGGTCTACGACACGGAGATCATCTGCCACCCCGAGCACGTCCCCGGGGAGATGGCCCGGCAGCTTGCCTGGCTGAAGAAGGACCTTGCTTCCCCGGCCGCTCAACAGGCCGTGCAGGTGTTCGCGTTCGGCCACCATCCCCTGTTTACGGGGCAGGCGGAAGAACCCGATGGCCACAACAACATCCCCCTGGCCCGCCGCGGAATCTATGTCCAGCTCTTCGCCAAGGCCGACCTCACGGCCGTGTTCTGCGGGCACATTCACCATAACGCCGTGGCCGACAGCCACGGCGTGCTGTGCATCGCCACCGGCCCCATCGCCGTGCCCCTGGGCCTGGACCCTCCGGGCCTGCGCGTGGTGAAGGTCTATGCCACCCGCATGCAGCACGAATATCTGTCCCTGGATCAGGCCGACCGCCTGGAGCGCGTGCACCTGGCCCCGGCCACCCGGCCGGCCACCCAGCCGGTCCCCGCCGCGGCCACCCCCTGAGGGACCCATGGCCCGTTTGATGGTGGAGTGCGTGGAGTTTTCGGAACCCGCTGACTAGTCTTGGAAAACCCAACGGCAGGTTCGGGCCGCCCCGCGGTCACCCCTCTACGCATCCCTGCTTGTGTGCCGGATCCAGGCAACCCTCCCTGGTGCGAGCACCCCGAAGCATCGGTCTGCGGCCGAACGTTTGGAGAACAATGCATGGCCACGTATCCATCAGACCTTCAGGATAGCCCCCTGCCGCCCTATCAGAAGCTGGCCGCCGTGCCGTTTGCCCGGGTGACGCTGGGCGAGGGCCTGTGGCGCCAACGGGTGGATATCTGCCGCCGCATGGCGCTCAAAGCCAATCTGGAGCAGTGCGAAAAGACCGGCCGGCTCGCCAACTTCCGCCGCGCCGCCGGCCTGGAGGCCGGCGGCTTTCAGGGCCTCTACTTCAATGACTCTGATGTCTACAAGATGATCGAGGGGGTGGCCTACTGCCTGGCCCTGAAACGCGATGCCGCCGTGGAGGCCAGGATCGATGCCCTCATTGAGGCCATGGCCCGGGCCCAGCAGCCGGATGGCTACCTCAACACCTACTACACCCTCAGCGAGCCGACCCAGCGCTGGACCAACCTCAAAGACAAGCACGAACTCTACTGTGCCGGGCATCTGATGGAAGCAGCCGTGGCCTACACCCAGGCCACGGGCAAGACGGCGCTGCTCGATGTCGCGTGCCGCTGCGCCGACCACATCGATGCCACCTTCGGCCCGCCGGCCACTGGCAAACATCAGGGCTGTCCCGGCCACGAGGAGATCGAACTGGCCCTGGTGAAGCTGGCCCGGGCCACCGGCCAGCAGCGGTACCTGAAACTGGCTCAATACTT
Organism: Planctomycetota bacterium; assembly: GCA_021784455.1. Taxonomy (GTDB): domain Bacteria; phylum Planctomycetota; class Phycisphaerae; order Phycisphaerales; family Phycisphaeraceae; genus JAJXSS01. Next base: position 10,725 of record JAJXSS010000048.1, on the reverse strand, counting down.
CCTGGATGAGCGCGGCACTTCGTCGGCCCGGGGCGGGCCCTGGGGCCCCTACTGGCAGGATCACCAGCCCGTGCGCCGCCAGCGCCAGGCGGTGGGCCACGCCGTGCGGGCCATGTACCTCTACAGCGCGATGACCGATCTCGCCGCCCACACGGGCGAACCGGCCCTTGGCCGCGCGGTCCAGGCCTTGTGGCGGGATGTAACCACCCACCATCTGTATGTCACCGGCGGCATCGGAGCCCGCCACCAGGGTGAAGCCTTCGGCGATCCCTATGAGCTGCCCAACGAATCGGCCTACTGCGAAACCTGCGCTTCGGTCGGCCTGGTCCTGTGGGCCCAGCGCCTGACCCTTCTGCACGCCGATGCCCGCTACGCGGATGTGCTGGAACGCACCCTTTACAACAGTCTCCTGGCCGGCATGGCCCAGAACGGCCAGCGCTTCTTCTACGTCAACCCCCTGGCCAGCCACGGCCACCACAACCGCGCGCCCTGGTTCGCCTGCGCCTGCTGCCCGCCCAATGTGCTCAGATGGATTCCCACCATCGGCGGCTATGCCTACGCCACCGCCCCCGGCCGGCTCTACCTCAACCACTTCCTGCCGGCCTCCGCCACGATCGACCTGGGCAACGGCCCCCTCCGCATCGACCAGAAAACCAACTACCCCTGGGATGGCCGCATCCATCTGATGCTGACCCCCCAACAACCGCAGCGCTTGGCCCTGCACCTGCGCATCCCCGGCTGGTGTGACCGGCCAAGACTGGCCCTCAACGGCCGATCCGTGCCCCTCGGGGCGCTGCCGCGCGGCTATGCGGTCCTGCGGCGGCTCTGGCGGCCTGGAGATGGGGTGGAGCTGGACCTTCCCATGCCCCCGCGGCGCCTCTACGCCGATCCGCGCATCGCGGCCGATGTGGGCCGCGTGGCCCTGGCCCGCGGGCCCCTGGTGTACTGCGCCGAGAGTACCGACAATCAGGGCCACGCCCTGGACCTGGTGCTGCCTCCGGCCTCCCGGCTCAGCGCCCGGCACCGGCCGGATCACTTGGGCAGTGTCACCGTGCTTCAGGCCAGGGCCGCCACCGTCCGCGCCGCGTGGAGGCATCCCGGGCTCTACACATGCGATCACGCCCCCCCTCTGACCACGCGACCGCTCAAGCTGATGGCCGTGCCCTATTTCGCCTGGAATAACCGCGGCCCGGGCCGCATGACGGTCTGGCTGGGGGAAACGCCCCAGGTTTGCGAGCCTGCGATCAGGCCCCTCTGAACGGGGCTTCGGGGCCAGGAGCCGCCGGCGGCTCCGGCGGCGCCGCCGCATCGTCGGGTGAAAGCTCCCCCGGTTGTTCGTCCCCCGTTGGCAGCGGTAACGGCACCGGGAAGGCGCCGGCCGTCGGCAGCGGCGGCGGTTCGTTGGGCGGGAAGATGGTGAACTGCGGGGCCAGGGCCTCGAGCATGTACACCGACAGAGCCCGCAAGTACACCACCAGCGGCAGCGTGGCCGCGATGGCGATGTACGTGCCCAGAAGGGGGATCGCCGTCACGCAGGCGAAGACGCAGCACGTCAGGCAAGTCAGCACCAGCCCGGCCATGCCCGCCACCATCCCCAGCGCCAACTGCAGCAGGAAGTACAGCACGATCCACCAGAAGTGCCCGGGCAGGACCTGCTTGAAAAACAGGCCCCACGCCGGCCCCACCCTCTGGCCGCTGGCATACATGATTGGCTCGACGAATTCATGCAGCAGGGCCAGGGTGATGATGTTCACCAGCGTCAATAACAGGCACAGCACGCCCCCCACCGCCACGCCCGCGGTCAGCGTGCCGGTCCAGTGCAGGGCGCTGCGGTCGGGCCACACCTTCACCAGGTGCACCACATCCGGCCAGACGATCCCCAGCACCAACACCAGCACCAGCAGGTAGGCCGGCAGCACCAGGCTCGCCCAGAGGATCTCGAACTTGAACAGGCTGTTGCCCAGCGGCCGCAGACGCTGCCACGGCTCGACCACCGCGCCGCGGTTGTGTACCAGCGCATCCAGGAACAGGAACCGCCCGCGGGCCCGGATCCACGCCAGCACCATCGACACAACGCCCATCACCAGCAGGCCTACGATGGCCAGCGTGACCACCAGGGCTACATGGTTCTGCAGCCACATCAGGGCCTTTTCCACCATCTCCTGCGGCGCGCTCGTAGGGGACGATGGGCTGCTCCAGGGGGTGAACGCCACCGGCTGACCCGGCACCTGGCCCGGGCCGGGCGGAACCGGCGTGACAGGAGGGGGGCCGGGGGGCACCGGGACCATCGGTGCGGTGGGCGGCGATATCGGCGGTACCGCGGTGGGCGGGCCAAACGGCCCGCCGCCTCGGGCCCCGGGGTGAAAGATGGCGCGCAGGTTGTACCACGTGCGCAACTGGTTGACCTGGCCCAGCAGGTTGAAGGAAAGCGACCCCAGCCAGGCACAGAACGCCAGCGTCAGCCACTTGCCCAAGGTGAACGGTTTGAAGCACACGACCACCATGCGCTTCCACGATTCACCCAGCACCCGGTCGATCGCCACCGACATGCGTCTACCCCCTTTTCAGCCCAGGCGGTCCAGGGCCAGTTCGTGGGCCTCGTGGTAGCGCTTGCCCAGGTTGTGCCAGTCGAAATGGGTGGAGAAATTCTCCACCGTGTTGCGCAGGGCGATGCGCTCGCGGCGGTTCATCTGGCAGATGCGGAACATGCGGTCCGTCAGCTCGTCGGCCGCCTGCCAGTAGCCGACGTTCTTGCGCCTCAGCACCGACAGCCCCTTTTCCTCATGGTCGGGCAGAAGCTGCAGGATGTAGGAGCCGAACCCCGACAAGTCGGAGGTGATGGCCGGCACGCCCAGGGCGATGGATTCCAGCGGCGTATAGCCCCAGGGCTCGTAGTAGCTGGGGAACACCCCCAGGTGGCAGCCGCGCACGAACTGGTCATACTCCATGCCGAACAGCGGATTGGCCGGGCTGATGAAATCCGGATGGTAGACGATCTTGACCGGGTCGTGCTGGTGATTGAACAGCCGGCAGTTGCGGATCTGGGCCAGCACTTCGTCATTGGCATCGTCGATCAGGTCGTGCGTCACCACCACGGGCAGGGCGTTGCGCCGCCAGGCGTGCAGCGTGCGCCTCAGGCGCAGCAGCCAGTATTCATCCACCAGGTTTTCCAGGTTGGGGATCTTGCCGGCTACCACGGAATAGAACAGCTTCTCGCCGATCTCGTTCTTGATGGCCTCGGTGGCGGTGCGGATCTCCCCCAGCATGGCGTGCGTCTGCAACGCGGTGACGTTGATCGACCGGAACGGCCGGCGGGTGATGATAAACGCCACCACCGTAATGTTGCCCCCCGCCTGCCTCAGGCGATGGTTCAGCCGCGCCAGCGCTTCGATGGTCAGGTCCATCCCCTTGTTGCGGTACTCATAGCGGCCGGAGGTGAAGAAATACAGGGTGTGGTCCAGATCGAAGCTGTAGCTGGGGAAAAAGTGGCGGATGGTGAATTCGTGAATCTGCTCCTTGTACTGGCGGTGCAGGTTCTGAAACTCGTGCAGAGCCGTGAAACGCTGGATATTCAGGCCGTTGGGCAGCAGCAGATCCGGGTTGCGCCCCAGCAGATACCGGCACTCCTCGGCCGTCACGTCGCTGACCGTCGTAAACACATGCGACCCGTGGGCCGCCGCCCGCTCCAGGTAGTGCTGCGTTTCCACGTTGAAGTGCTTGGCTTCATGGGCGTGGTCGTAGCCGGCCAGGTGCTCGTAGAAGGCCGGGTCGTGCATCGCCAGGTAGCGCCCCAGAAGCGTGGCGTGGGTGGTGAACACCACCGCGCCCGGCCACTTGTCGTGGCGCAGCATGGGCACGGCCGAGGCGGCCATCCACTCGTGGAAGTGGGCCACGATCGGCCGCCGCCCCGATTCCTTGTTGGCCAGCAGCCACAAAAACTGCCGCACCGCCTCGCCGAAAGCGATCACGTTGTTGATCAGTTCGTCGTTGCCCGGGCTGCCCACCCCGTGCTCCGCCCACAGCCGGTATTTCACCTCCGGCAGCCGGCCCATCAGGGACAGGTGATCCAGGAGCACGGCGTGCGGCCGGCCGGTCACCAGCCAGCGCCCGAAGTGGGCCCCCACGCCCTGATCCCGGAACTGCTTGACCGCCTGTCCCAGCGACCCCACCAGCGGGGCCGGCTCAAATTCCACCGCCGCATTGGCCGCAAAGTACGGGCCGATCAGGCAATACCGGCTGCCCCAGCGGCTGATCATGCTGGGAACCTTGGAACGCAGCACCGTGTAGATGCCGCCGAGCTGGTTGCACGCCTCCCACGAAATCTCCAGCAGCAACGGTTCGGCCCGGCGGGGCAGGCTGGGTTTGGCTTCGCTGACCTGGGGCGGAATGACGGGCCCGGAGGGAACATCCGTGTTGTCACTGACTTTGGCCATGATTCGGTAACTTCCACTTACCCCCCCGCCGGAACTGATTGTAACCGCTGGCTGGGGGTGCCGGGCCGACCAGTGCCAACCGGCCCGCGCCGCCCGATAACATAGGCCACGTAATCCTCACCACCGGCCAGATGGCGCACCGGCTGGTAACGCAGGTCCCCCGGCCGGCGCCGGTGCCAGACCTCAACCGGAGCCAGCCCCGCCTCAATCATCACTTCGCGCAGTTCCGCCAGCGTCCAAAGCCGCCAGTCATAGTGAAAGGCGTTCTTCAGCGCCTTCTGGCCGGGGTATTCGAAATGGATCCGGCAATCGATGCGCCGGGTGACCGGATCAAATGCCCGCTGCTCCCAGACATAGGTAAATGGCCGCATGCCCTCATGGGCCGGGGGCGTGACGCGGCGCCGCTGCAGTGCCGGGCCCTCGGTGCCCGGCCCGCCGAAGGCATCAACCACCAGCAGCCCCCCGGGCGCCAGACAACGCCGGGCCAGGCGGAAATAGGCCTTGAGCCCCAACCGCTCGTGATAGATGAACGTGCTGAAGTTCAGCGCGGCCACAATATCAACCGGCGGCGCCACCGGCCGGTCGATGGCCATCACATCGGCGTAGATCAGGTGCAGGTCGTGCCGGCGCGGCCCCAGTTCACGCTCGGCCCGCCACAGCGACCAGCGCACCGTGCGATAGTCCGACTCCAGCGCCAGGGCCCGATGGCCTTCATCCATAGCCACCCAGGTCGTCGCCAGGGCGGCCGTGCCGGCAAAATCCTCCCGCAGCCGACCCTGGAAATGACTCGGCCGATGCCCCGCATCCCGGCGGGCATAGTGCGCGTACGCCCGCAGCATAAACAGCACCTCTGCCTGCGGGTGCTGCACCGCCAGGCGGTACAGATCCAATTTGTGCGGTTTGCGGCCGGACATTGCCCAGGCAGTGTACCCCAGATGACCATCGTCGCCGGCCCTGGGGATCGATTCCGGGGCCATTCCGGGGGCCATTCCAGGGGCCATTCCGCTTCCACCCCCAGCACCGGCCCATCCCGGCTGGTCCAGCGCCTGCCCACGCCCCACCGCCGGGCTAAAATCTGCGCCATGCCCGAACTCCCCGAAGTCGAAACCACGCGTCGGGGTATTCTGCCCGCCCGCGGCGCCGTGGTGGCCGGCGTTGAGCTGCGCTTGCCGGCCATCGTGACCGGGCCGGCCGACCCGCCCGCGCTCCTGACCGGCGCTCAACTGCTGTCCATGCAACGGCACGGCAAGGAACTGCTGATCGGCGCCCAGAATGCAACCCACCAACCGGCCCTGATGGTCCACCTGGGCATGACCGGCGCTCTGCGCCTGTATGCCAGCCAGGAAGCCGCGCCCCTCCGTAAGCACACGCACGTGATCTGGACCCTGGCCGATGGCCGCCGCCTCGAGTTCCACGACCCGCGCCGCTTCGGGGGCATCTGGACCTTTGCCAGTCCGCAGGCCGCCCGCCAGGCCCGCTGGGCCAAGCTGGGCGAGGATGCCCTGCGGATTGACGCCCCCACGCTCTACACCCGCCTGCACCGCACCCGCCGGGCTCTGAAGGCAGCCCTCCTGGACCAGACCGTCATCGCCGGGCTGGGCAACATCTATGTGGATGAACTGCTGTTCCGCGCCAAGGTCCACCCCGGGTTGCCGGCCCATCGCATCTCGGCCGCCACGGTGGATCGTCTCATCCCCCTGATGCGGGATCTGCTGCGCCGCGCCATCCGCGCCAAGGGTTCCAGCGTGCGCGATTACCGCGATGGCCGCGGCCGCCGCGGCCGCTTCCAGTTCCAGCACAAGGTCTATGGTCGCTCCGGCCAAGCGTGCCTGGTGTGCGCCTGCCCCCTGCGGACCACGCAGCTTGGCGGCCGAACCACCGTCTTGTGCCCGAACTGCCAGAAGCGATGATACCCCGCAGGGGCGGGGCCCTGGGCTCTGGTTGGGGCGGTGGATCCGGGGTCTTCTCTTCTTCCTATTAATAGAAATAGATCAACCGTAACCTTCGTAAATACCTCTGACACTTTGTGGAAACGTGCGAAATAATCTCTGTAATTTTTGGAATACCCATAGGTTGCGCTAGCGCAGCAGGGTGTGACTAACCTGTCATCTGGCGCTCGAACAATCCTTCATTGGCGACAGGCATTCTTAAAGGCTGGTTACCGACAGCCTATCTCCACCGCCTGTCCACAGGTTCTCTACCTGGCGACCGACCGGCCGGGCAGCTCAACGGGAGGGATTTCCGCAAAGAATCCACCGGTCTGTGGACAGGCAGATAAATACCGCCGGCGCGGTGCTGGAGCGCCAGACCCGTCGCCGAATCAGCCGATCTTGCTGATGCGGTCTTCGAGCTGCTGGATCTGCTGGGCAAACACCGTGTCGGCCCGGGTGCGATCCTCGATGGTCTGAATCGAGTGCATGACCGTGGTGTGATCCCGGCCACCGAAGAAGGCCCCGATCTCTTGAAGGGAAAAACGCGTGCGCTTGCGGGCCAGCCACATGCACACCTGACGCGGCTGGGTGATGGACTTGTGCCGGCGCTTGGACTGCAGGTCGGAAAGCTTGACGTTGTAGTAGGCCGTCACGGTATCGACGATGTTCTGCAGCGTCACCTGGGCCAGCCGGTGATCGCGGTTGCCTTCCCCCAGCGTTCTTTGGGCCAGGGCCAGGTCGATGGGGTGGTTCTGCAGATCGCCCGAGGCCTGGAGCGTGGTCAGGGCCCCCTCCAGCTCGCGGGCGTTGGAATCGATGCGGTTGGCAATGTAGGCCGCCACATCATCCGGCAGCGTCAAATTGCGTAAGCGCGCCTTGGCCTTGACGATGGCCATGCGGGTTTCGTAGTCCGGCCGGGTGATCGACACCACCAGCCCCCACTGGAAGCGCGAAACCAGACGCTCCTCAAGCTGCGGAATCTCCGCCGGCGGGGCGTCGGAGGAAAGAATGATCTGCTTGCGGGCCTGGTGCAGCTCGTTGAAGGTGTGGAAGAACTCCTCCTGGGTGCGTTCCCGGTTGCCCACGCCCAGGAAGTGAATGTCGTCGATGACCAGCACATCCACGTGCCGGTATCGGTGGCGGAACTGGTCCATCAGGCCGCGCTGCACGCAGTCCAGGAACTGGTTCATGAAGGCGTCGCAGGAAAGGTAGCAGATGCGCTGCTGAGGGCCCCGGTGCATGATCTTCTGGCAGATGGCCTGCAGCAGGTGCGTCTTGCCCAGGCCCACCCCGCCATGCACGAACAGGGGGTTGTACGCCGATCCCGGCTGGTTGGCCACGGCCACGGCCGCCGCGTAGGCAAGCTGGTTGCCCGGGCCGGTCACAAAGGTGTCGAAGGCGTAATCCGGCGTGATGACCGGCTGCTCGAAGAGGTCGGCATGCACTTCCGGACGCAGGGTCTCGATCCGATGCAAGGGGGCCGGCGGCGCGGGGCGCACAGCCGGCGGGGCCAGAGTGGCGGTGCCGCCGGCGCCGCTGCTCAGGGCCACAGGGGCCTCGGCGACCACGGTCGCCGTGACGGAAACGCTCGGGGCCGCCTCCAGCGGCGCCGGGTCCCGCAAATGATCGTCGTTGATGAAACGCACCGCTACCAGGGCGTTGGTGGTGGCCTGGGCCGCCTCGGTGAATTGATCCAGGCACTTGCGCTGCAGGTAATTCTGCTGAATGGTGTTGGTCGTGGATATCTTGAGCAAGCCGGCATCCAGACTGACCGGGCGCAGTTCCTCGAACCACTGCCGGCAGATCGGTGCATGCTTGCGGCGTAGATACGCCATCATGTCGCGCCAGAGCGCGGGATCAAGCTTAGCCATGAGTCAACAATCCACCCGACTTTGGAACTGATCACAGTCCAGGCGGAGTCCCACATCCGCTCACCGGACCGTCCCTCGCTTTCATCTCATCCAAACCTACGACGCGAGTGCTTCGCTGTCAATGCTGAATAGCGCAAATCCCGGCCGCGCCAGCCGTTTTTTCGCCCCCCGACTTGACGCCCGCGCTGACGCTTGATCTAAATCTTGCCCGCACGCCGGCGCCCCGCTACTTCCGCACCCGCTGGGCGCTCAATTCGGTAAAGTGCTTCTTGGCCTCGCCGGCCAGGTAGAACGAGCCGGCGATGACGATCAGGTCGTCCCGGCTGACCGCCCGCGCCGCCAGCTTCAGCCCCTCTTCCAGGCTCGGGGCCGATTGCGAAACCTTGCCCGACAGCTCGTTGAAGCGGGCGGCCAGGTCCTCGGGCTCCATGGCCCGCGGATTGTTGCGGGCCTTGGTGAAGATCACCTTGTCCGCCCCCAGGGCCACCTGCTTGAGCATGCCGTTGACATCCTTGTCCTGCCCGCAGCCGAAAATCATGATCAAGGAGTCATAGGCAATGTGGGCGCCCAGAGCCCGGATCAGGGCCTGGATCGACACCGAATTGTGCGCGCCATCCACCAGCACGCGCGGCTCACGCCACACCTCCTCCATGCGCCCGGGAATCTGCGTGGCCGCCAGCCCGGCGATGACCTTGTCATCGGGAAAGGTAAAGCCGTGGGCCTTGAGCTTGTCCAGCAGGGCCAGGGCCAGAGCACAGTTGTGGGCCTGGTGCTCCCCACGCAGCGGCACGGGCAGGTGCTCCCAGCGGCTGGTGGGCGTGATCACCGATACCCGCGTGTGCGGCCCCAGCTCGCGGTTGGCCTCGAAACGGTAGGAAAAGTCGATCTGCTTGCCCGTGTACTCCAGCGGCGCCCCGACCTGCTGGGCCACCTCGTCCAGCACCCGCGTGACCGATGGCTCCTGCTCCACCGAAATCGCCGGCACATTCTTCTTGAAGGTCCCGGCTTTCTCCCGCGCAATCGAGGGCAGGTCCCGGCCCAGCACGTTCATGTGGTCCAGGCTGATGTTGGTGATCCCCGTGACCAGCGGCATGACCACGTTGGTCGAGTCCAGTCGCCCCCCCATACCCGTTTCCAGCACCACCACATCCACCGCCTGGTCCGCGTAGTAGCGCAGGGCCGCGGCCGTGAGGATTTCGAAAAACGTCAGCTCTTCCTTTAGGGTCGCTTCCTTGGCCGCCACCTGCTTGAACAGGTCCACCAGATCGGCGTGGCTGATCATCTGGCCGTTGATGGCGATGCGCTCCCGCAGGTCCACCAGATGGGGGCTGGTGTACAGGCCCGTGGCATAGCCGCAGGCCTGCAGCATCGACGCCAGCATGGTGCACGTCGAGCCCTTGCCCTTGGTGCCCGCCACGTGCAGGCACTTGAGTTCCTCATGGGGGCTGCCCATGGCTTCCAGCAGCCGACGCATCCGCTCTAAGCTGAACGTACGGTTGTTGTAGGCCACAATACGCATGCGCTCGAAATCGGTGTGGCCATACAGCCAGCGCAGGGCGGAAGCGTAGTTGTTGATCTCCGTGGCCGCTGATTTCGCCGATTTGCGGACACTGGAAGAAGAACCCCTGACGGCCTTGGCCACCGCGGTGCTCTTCGTGGGCTTTTTGCTCATGGAAGGTCGACTTTTCTTCATGGTCCGAAGGACAGGCGAGTAAGGGTGGAAGAGGCTATTGTCGTGAAGATAGCTCTTTTTGTCAATTGTAGCGCGTTTAATAGTTGTCTGGCAAAGACTTAGGTCAAATCGGCCCCCGCGCCAGGACGCCCCGCAATATCCGGCCGCCAGCCCAGGAGCTGGCTGAAGCGCCGTCCAGAACGCTCTACGCCATCACGACTTAAAAGTATGTGAAGGGCAGCAAAACTCCGCGCCAGTTCGCCATCCGCCACCGTGTGAGCACCCTTCAGCCGCCGCGCACCCATCCGGTCGCTGTCGTGAAATGTCTCATAGACCAGGTATCCGCCCGGCGCCAGAGCTTGGCCGATCGCCGCCAGCACCGGCCGATGCAGGAAACGAAAAACCACTACCAGATCATAGTCCCCCAACGGCAACGAAGGCTCGCGGGCCAGATCCTGCTCGAGGGTGTGAATCCTTACCGCGCATCGGCCCGCCAAGTCGCGGGCCTTGGCCAAGGCATCAGGCAGTACATCCAGGGCATCCACGGCATAGCCCTGCCGGGCCAGATAAACGGCCTCCCGCCCCGCCCCGCAGCCCGCATCCAGGGCCCTCCGCCCGCGCGGCCGCGCGGGCGGCCGGCATGCCTGGTGCCGACCAATCAGTGCCAGGGCTTCCACCAGGAAGGGACTGGGTTGCCACAAACAAGCCCGGGCCGGCCCGGCTTGGGTGAGAGCGGCCGGCGCCATCGTGACCCAGGCGACACGGTAACCACGCGCGCGCAACAACTCGCCGGCCCGGGCGCTGCGGGTCGGGCCCCC
>JAJXSS010000047.1 GCA_021784455.1 Planctomycetota bacterium | reverse complement strand
TGGGGCTGAACATGCGCTCGGCGCTGCCCCGGCCCACGGGGGGTATCGTGGCCGGGGTGATGACGGTTCTGGGGCTGTTATTCCCGTTCGTCTCGGGCCTCGACGCCGACCGGGCCGAGTTGTACCTCTACCTGTGCCTGATTCTGATTCTGGCGACGGTCACCCACCTGGTGATGGTCCGCTGGCCGCAAGGCGAAGCGGCCTCGGCGTAGATTCGGCCCGGGCCGAACATTTCCGCGGGCCGCGGCCAAAGAGGTCCGGGCCAGCGCAGGCCTACCGGGCCGAGTTCACCAGAGCCGCCGACCACACCAAGGGGAATGTGTCACCGGAGAGAACTTCCCCATCCGCCACCTGGATCAGGCGTTTCATCACGTGCGAGCCGGCGGCGTGATAGCGCGTCTGGCCGGACATGAAGTGTATGGCCAGGGCCCGGCGCGGCCGCTGGCTGGTGTTGGCATGCGACCCATGCCAGGTCAGCGAATGGTGGAAATGCACCGCCCCGCAGGGCACCGGAGCCAGGCGCACCTGGATGGGGTGTTCGGCGAACTGGGAAGGCATGGCATCAAAGGCCTTGAGCGTGTGCAGGAATTCAATTTGATTGCCCCACTGATGGGATCCGGGAACCATGCTCATGCAGCCGTTGTCGGCATTGGCATCGTCCAGGGCCACCCAGGCCGTAATCTGCTGATCTTTGGGCTGCAGCGCCGGCCAGTAAGGGCTGTCCTGGTGCCACATATTGACCCCGCCCTGGGCCTTGGGCTTGTACTGCACCTGGTCGTGCCAGATGCGCAGTTCGCTGGCCTCCAGCAGTTGGGCCGCGCCCCGGGCGATGGCCGGGTGGTGGACCAGGCGGCGGAAAGCCTCGCTGGCCTGCCAGATGTTGACGACCTGCCAGACGGGGGCGTCGGCTTTGCCGGTGAGGTTGACCAGTTGCATCGGCTGAGGGCGGCCGGGGCGGCCGTGATCGGCTATCACGCGGTCCAGTTCGCCGCGTAGTTCCTCGACTTCGGCGGCAGATAGAACCTGCGGGCCGCGTAGAAAGCCATCTTCTTGAAAGCGGGCAATATCGGCGGGCTGGAACATAGGTGGGCTCCTTTGGATCGTGCAGGAAAATCTAGCCTGGACGGGACCTGCCGGACATGGAGGGTCCAGGCAAATGATGGACAAAACGAAGTAGGGTCGGCTCCGGCTGAACACGCGGGAAACCGGAGGCTCGCCGGTAGGTTCGGCCCGGGCCGAACCTACCGGCCGGCCAGGGCCAGATTGCGGAACTCGGAAGGCGACAGGCCATCAATCTGCCGAAACGTGCGGCTGAAATAGTACTGATCGCTGAACCCGACACGGGCCGCGACCTCCTTGATCGACAGGGCCGGATCCGCCAGCAGGCGCCGGGCCAGATCCACGCGCTGGCGGCGCAGGTAGGCCTTGGGCCCGTAGCCCGTCCACTGTATGAACAGGCGGCGGAAATAGGTGGGACTGAGCCGGGCCACCCGGGCCATTTCACGCACGCTGGGATCCGAGCCGGGCCGGTCCCGCAGCGACTGCACGGCCATTTCCAGCCGCTGCGCCACCGCGGGAGCCAGCGCCTGTGTCCCTCCCCGGCCCGCCGCCTGGCCGCGCAGCAACTCCACCAGCACCTGGGCGACCAGGCTGCCGGCCTGCAAGACCGACCAGGGCTGACCGGCGGCCCATTCCTGGACCACCTGGGTCATCAGGTCCAGCACGCGATGCCGCTGGGGCAGTTGGGTCAGGGGCGGCAGCCCCAGGCCGCGCGGGAAGCGAACCTCGTAAGGCCGGCGCTGCTGCAGCCCCTGGCCGGCTGGCGGAACATCCGGGGCCAGATCAAAGTGCACGGCCACATGGGCACAGTCGGCATCCGAATCGGTAATGAACCGGTGCGGCACAAAGGGCGGCAGGAACAGCAGGCTTTGCGGCCGCCAGCACAGGGTTCGGCCGGGCAGGAAGAGCCGGCCCGTACCGGCCAGGATCAGAACTAGTTCGTGGTCCAGGATGATGCGGCCGGGGATGTTGATCGGCCCGGACATCCGATGGGCCAGGCGGATGACAGGATGCACCTGGGCCAGGTCCAGAACATACAGCCGCCGTCGCCCCGAACGGGAAAAGGGGCCCAGACGTTGCACTGGAACGGCGGCCGCCGGGGATGCTCCCCGGCCACGGCTTCGTTTTGACGCTTGCCGGGCGGCGTCATACATTGCCTGTTTCCCCAAAGGAGATGCTTTCATGGCCGTAGAACGATTGTACGATAAGGATGGTTCCGTCGGCGCCCTCAAGGGCAAGACCGTGGCCGTGCTGGGCTACGGCTCTCAGGGCCACGCCCACGCCCAGAACCTGCGTGATTCGGGGGTCAAGGTGATTGTGGCCAACCGGCCCGAATCAGTCAACGGCAAGCTGGCCATCGAGCATGGGTTCAAGCCCATGGCTGTGGATGAAGCCGTCAAACAGGCGGACATGGTGATCTTCACCCTGCCCGACGAGGTGCAGCCGGATGTCTACGAGAAATCGGTCAAGCCGAACCTCAAGCCCGGCATGATCCTGGGCTGGACGCACGGTTTTAACGTGCATTTCAAGACCATCGTGCCGCCCAAGGATGTGGACGTGGTGATGGTGGCCCCCAAGGGCCCCGGCCACACGGTGCGCAGCGAGTTCGAACGCGGCGGCGGCGTGCCGTGCATTCTGTCCGTGCATCAGAACGCCTCGGGCAAGGCCCGCGATTTCGCCCTGGCCTGGGCCATCGGCATCGGCGGCGGGCGCAGCGGCATCTTGGTCTGCTCGTTCAAGGACGAGTGCGAAACCGACCTGTTCGGCGAGCAGGCCGTGCTCTGTGGCGGTTTGTCGCACCTGATCAAGGCCGGCTTCGAAACCCTGATCGAGGCCGGTTATCCCCCGGAAATGGCCTATTTCGAGGTCTGCCACGAGCTGAAACTCATTATCAACCTGATCGAACGCGGGGGCCTGCGCTACATGCGTTACTCGATCTCGAACACGGCCGAGTTCGGCGACTATTACACGGGCCCCAAGATCGTGACCGCGGAAACCAAGAAGGTCATGAAGCAGGTGCTGGCCGACATCCAATCGGGCAAGTTCGCCAAGACCTTCCGCGACGATTACAAGGCCGGTTTCAAGTGGTTTAATGAGGCCCGCAAAAAGGAGCACGACCACCCCGTGGAGACGGTCGGGCGGGATCTGCGCAAGATGATGCCGTGGCTCAAACCCGTGGAAATGTAACGGCCGCCTCCGATCGCAGGACATCCGCTTGGATGCCTCTTTTCTTCACCGCCCTTCCAAGCCCGCATCTAGCGATGCGGGCTTTTTCTTAGGTTGGGCCCCGGCCGACCACTTTCCGGGGTAAGCAACGGGGCGTGGCCGTCCAAGGTGGCGGGACCGGCCCGAACCCAGGATAGATGTTCGGCCGGGGCCGAACCTACCTTCCCAGGGCCACGGTCAGAACCATGATGTCCGCCGGGGTGATACCGGCCAGGCGGGAGGCCTGGCCGAAGGTGGCGGGGCGGAACTTGGCCAGCGTCTGGCGGGCCTCGTTGCGCAGGCCGTGGACGCGGTCGTAGTCCACCCCGGCCGGCAAGGCCCGATGCTCCCCCTGGCGCAGGCGCTCGATTTCCCGGCTCTGGCGGTCCACGTAACCGGCGTACTTCACATCCGCGGCCACCTGCTCCAACAGCGCTGGCCGCCGGGCCTCCTCGGGCAGGCTGTGGTCCACAATCTGCCGGGCCAGCCACGTGGCATCATGCTCTGGCCGGCGCAGCCGTTCCGCCAGACTCAAGCCCCCCTGCCGCTGGCGGTTGAGCCACTCCAAAACCAGTGCTTTGGCCCGCTGGTGCTGCGTAAAAACCTGCCAGCGCCGGCCATCGACCAAGCCCCAATCCCGGCCCAGGGGCGTCAGACGCTCGGCCGCGTTATCCGCCCTCAGAAGCAGCCGGTGTTCGGCCCGGCTGGTGAACATGCGATAGGGCTCGCGCGGCACTTTGGTCACCAGGTCGTCCATCAGCACGCCGATATACGCCTGGTCGCGGGTCAGACGCACCAGGGGCTGGCCCCGGCTATGGCGCACCGCGTTCAAGCCCGCGATCAGACCCTGGCCCCCGGCCTCCTCATACCCCGACGTCCCGTTGATCTGCCCGGCCAGAAACAACCCCCCTACCCGCTTGGTCATGCCCGTCGCGTCGATCTGGTGCGGCCAGACCATGTCGTATTCCACCGCGTAGCCGTAACGCAGGATCTTCGCCCGGGCGCAACCCGGAAGATGGTGCACCATGAATTCCTGCACATCCGCGGGCAGCGAGGTGGAGATGCCGTTGCAGTAGATCTCCTCGGTGTCCAGCGATTCAGGCTCCAGGAAAACATGGTGGCTGGTCTTGTCGGCAAAGCGGAAGACCTTGTCCTCGATGGAGGGGCAGTATCGCGGTCCCGCGGAATCGATCTGACCGTTGAACAGGGGCGCCCGATCCCGATTGGCGCGGATAACCTCGTGGATCTCCGGGCTGGTCTGCGTCAGCCAGCAGGGTCGCTGCTCCAGCACGGGGAAACGCTGCGTGGAAAGCAGATCAGGGATGGGCAGGCCTGCCATCGTCAGGTCGCTGAAAGGCCGGGGCTCGCTGTCCCCGTGCTGCACCGGCAACTGATCCAGATCCAGGGTGGAAGCGGCCAGACGCGGGGGGGTACCCGTCTTCAGCCGGCCCAGTTCGAACCCCAGAGCGCGCAAAGCCGCGCTGATCCCCACGGCCGCCCCCTCGCCCACCCCCCCCCCCTGGGTCTTCCGGGGCCCCGTGTGCATCAGGCCGCGCATAAAGGTGCCGGTGGTCAACACCACGGCCTCGGCATAGAGGGTCTGGGCGTTGGGGCCCGGGGCCTGGCCGGAGCGGGCGACAGTCACGCCGCAGATGGTGTCATCATCGACCAGGATGCTTTCCACAGTGCCGGCCAGGATGGTGATCTCTTTCCTCAGTCCCAGCAGCCGCTGCACCTCTCGGGCATAGCGGTACTTGTCGCACTGGGCCCGGGGCCCCTGCACGGCCGGGCCCTTGGAGGCGTTGAGCATACGGAACTGGATGCCCGTGGCATCGGTGGCCAGGCCCATCAGCCCCCCCAGGGCGTCGATTTCCCGCAGCATCTGACCCTTGGCCAGCCCACCCATGGCCGGATTACATGACATCACCCCGATGCGTGAGGGGTCCATCGTCACCAGAACCGTGCGGGCGCCCAGGTTGGCCGCCGCCCAGGCGGCTTCGGCGCCGGCGTGGCCGCCGCCGATGACGATGACATCGTAATGATGGCTGGTTCCTGACTCGGTCATGGAGCCGAGATTATAGGGTGTTTGCCGGCCCGGCCAGACGCAAAAGCAGGCCGGGGCCGATCAGTTCAGGGAGGGGTCTTGGGGAGCAATCTTGCGGTTGCTTAAAAGCAGGGCCAGGGCCGGGTCGATCTCGCGCAGAACCTCCAGCCACAGGGCCTCATCGCTCTCCAGAACTTTGTCGAAGCTGCCGGGGGCGGTGAGCCACGAGCCGGTGCCCATCTCCTTTTCAAGCTGACCGGCCGACCAGCCCGCGTAGCCCACGAAGAAGCGCGCCGGGCCTTCGTGGTCGGCCACGATCCACTCGATATCCTGCGGTTCGGCGGTGAAGAACAGGCCCGAGCCCAGGCTGATCTGGGAGGTGGGCTCGTGGGTATGCACCACCATCAGCGGGCCTTCCACCGGGCCCCCGACGTGCAGTTTGTCGTCCCGGTGGCAGGGCTTTTCGCTGACCTTCTTCCAGGCGTGCGACAGCGTCATCTTCAGCGGCCGGTTCAGCACCAAGCCCAGAGCCCCGTTTTCATCGTGCTGCACCATCAGCACCACGGTGCGCACAAAATTGGGGTCCAGAAGCTGGGGTGCCGCCACCAGCAGGTTGCCTTGCAAGGATTTGACCATCGGTTCGGCCAAGGCCCTTCTCCTGGGGAAGACCGCAAGATCCTCTACTTCATTGTACGGCCAGCAGGGGTAAAGGATCCTCCTTGTCCCAGAAATGGGGAACAAGTTTGCACCGATCAGCCGGAGCCAGATCCGGCTCAGACGGGGTCAACGAAATCGATGGTCCCGCAGTCGGGGACCACACCGGCCTGAGCGCCTTGCTTCAGCAGTTCGCTGACGGCCTGGCGGCCACGCGGGCCGTAATCCAGCGTCCAGTGATTGACATACATCCCCACGAACTCGCTGGCCAGGGCGTCATCCAGGCCCCGGCCGAATTTCAGGGCGTAGGCCACGGCTTCCGGACGATGGGCCAGGGCATATTCGATGGAGTGCTTGAGGATGCCACAGATCTCCCGCATGGCCTCAAGGCCCAGATCGCGCCGGATGGCGTTGCCCCCCAGCGGCAGGGGCAGGCCGGTACGGTCCATCCACCACTTGCCCAGATCCACGACCAGGTCCAGGCCCTCGCGGGCGTAGGTGATCTGCCCCTCGTGGATAATCAGACCGGCCTCGTATTGGCCGGCCAGCACGGCCGGGATGATCTGGTCAAAGGGCACCGCTTCGTAGCGGAAGGCATCCTTGCCCAGAAGCAGCGACAGAGCCAGAAAAGCCGTGGTGCGCGTGCCGGGCACGGCGATACACGGCACCTTCTTCAGGTCCTCAGTGGCCAGCTTCTGTTTCCGGCCGGCGGGGGCAATCACCATTGGGCCATACCCCTCCCCCAGCGAGGCCCCGCAACTGGTCAGGGCGTAGCGGTCGGCGACATAGGGGTACTGATGGATGGAGAGAGCCGTGATTTCCAGTTCCGCCTTATCGCAGCGCACGTTGAGGGACTGGATGTCCTCCAGGATGTGCGCGAAGCGCCAGGCGCCGGTGTCGATGCGGGCCCGGCCGGAGGCATCGGGCACCAGGGGCCACCACATGAAGGCATCATCGGGATCGGGGGAGTGTCCCAGCCGCAGTATCCGCGTGTCGTATGTCACTGATTATCCTCTGGCAGGTTCGGCTCTGGCCGAACGTCTTCAGGTAGGTTCGGGCTGGCCCGAACGATCCAGGCGTTGCCCGCCACGAGTCACCCGTCCAAGTTCCTCGACTCGCGACTGGGGACTCGTGACTGCTGACTTCCATCGTGCGTCTCAGGCATGATCTGCGATCACGGGTCCGGCCCCAACAACAGCGACCGATCCATAATCTGGTTGATCAGGCGCTGCTCCATGGCGGGGTCCTGCCCCACGGTCTCCCAGTAGGGACCGGTAATGCCGCGATCCTTGAGTTCCTGGGAGGGCTGGGCCTGGGGGCTGAAAATCTGACCCGGATCCGTGGCCCCGTTCATGTGCTGGCCGGGAATTTCATGACGCTGCACCAGCACATCCACCTTCAGCAGGTAAGTATGCGAGACCGGCCGGGACGCGGTCACCGGCCCGGCCGGGACGCTGGGGGTGGCCGGCTGGGTGGCGACGGGCTTGGGGGTCAGGCTGATGCGAACGATCCGCCGCTGTTCATTGATGGTGTCGGCCAGCACGACCCCCAGGTTGTCGTGCCCCGTCTTCCAGGGTTCAAAGAGGGTGCCCGCCCGCCGCGGCTTGCTGGTGACTTCACCGAACCGGTAGTCGTGGCGATCGACGATAAAGCCATCGTGACGCAGGGTCAGCACGGCGGCACGGTAGACCCGGCCGTATTCGTGGACGTCGATCGGAAGCGGGTTCTGGACGACCGGAACCGATGTGGCACAGCCTGCGCCCAGTGCGGCAGCGCCCAGGAGCGCCCACACGAGCAGCCGGCGGCCCCAGGGCGAAATTGCGGCAAGATCACGATTCATGGCAGGCAGTCTAACGAGCGGGCGCGGCAAGTCCAAGCCGGCCCGCGGGCCCCCGCGGTGCCGGTCCCACCGCTGGTAGCGGTTGTAGCGGCTGGCGCCGCTTGCTTTGCCGGCCCGGACCGCAATTCCGTCAACTCCCTCCGGCCGGCGGCCGAATCATTACAGCGACGGCGCATCCCCCCACCAGGTGGCCCCCGTGCCCGCACCACCCGTTCCCAATGTCCTTCTGATCGAAGCCGAGGCGGCTACGGCGTATGCCGTACGGTCGGCCCTGCAGGATCACTTCCATGCCGATTGCGTGCGACACTGCCCCAATGTGGCCCTGGCCCTGCAATGTGATGTGACCACCACCGATATTGTCCTGACCTGCATGCACCTGCCCGATGGCACTGGCCTGAATCTGCTGGAAAGGCTGCTGGCCCGGCGGCCGGACCTGCCCATCGTCATCGTGACCTCCTTAAGCAGCATCGACACCGCCCTGCAGGCCATCCACAGCGGGGCCTACGACTACGTGGCCAAGGTGGGCGACTGGATGGCCGTCCTGCCGCTGATCGTGGAGAAAAACCTGGCCCTGTGGCGCACCCGGCAGGAAAACCTGCGCCTGCAACTGCAGTTGACGCACACGGCCGAGGAACTGCAGATCAAGAACCGCCAGTTGGAGGAGGCCGTGGATAAGCTCAAGGCCATGGCGCTGACCGATGGCCTGACCGGCCTGGCCAACCGCCGGGCCTTTAACCAGGCGTTGGAGCAGTCTTTCCAGCAGTGCAGCCGCTACGGCCACGATCTGGCCTGCATCATGATCGATGTGGATGGGTTCAAGACTTATAACGACACGCACGGGCATCAGCAGGGCGACAACCTGCTGCAGCTTCTGGGGCGGGTGCTGCAGGCTAACTGTCGGCGCGCCGACCTGGCCGGCCGCTACGGCGGCGATGAGTTCGTGCTGCTCCTGCCCGAAACCGACCTGGCCACCGCGCGACTGGTCGCCAAACGCATCAGCGACCAGTGGGCCATCTCCTGTGGCGGCCTCCGGACCTGCATCACCGGCCCGCCGGGGCGCACGCTGAGCATGGGGCTGGCGTGCCTGACCCAGAGCCATCCGGCCGACCCGGACCAACTCCTGGCCCAGGCCGACCAGGCCTTGTACCGGGCCAAACAGTTAGGCAAGGCCTGCCTGGTAGTTCATGCGCCGCCGGCCCCGGTGACGGTGTGAGGGGCGGCAAAGGCGTCGGCGGTACCCGGAATCTGTAGAATGGCGTCATGCCGGCGACAGTGTGTCCTTACGTTTCGCGTGGGGGGCTGAAGTTGGCCGCGGCCCTGGATGCCTTCCATCTCGATGTTCGCGGCCTGACCTGCGCTGATCTGGGCTGCTCCACCGGCGGCTTCACCGATTGCCTGCTCCAGCACCAGGCGGCGCAGGTCCACGCGGTGGATACCGCCTACGGCCAGTTTGCCTACAAGCTCCGCCAGGACCCCCGGGTAAGGCTGCACGAACGCACCAACGCCCTCTATTTCGATCCCCGCAGCGCCATCCCCGGCTTTCCGGGGGTGGATCTGGTCGTCATCGATCTGGGCTGGACGCGGCAGGCCCTGGCCCTGCCCGCCGCCTTGCGTTGGCTGAAACAGGCCCCCGCAGCCGGGGCCCGCATCATCACCCTGGTCAAGCCCCATTATGAGGCCCCGGCCGCCCAGACCCGCGGGGCCCGGCGGGGCATCCTGCCGGATAAGGAGGCCCAGGCCATCCTCCAGACCACGCTGGCCCAGATGCCGGGGCTGGGAGTCACCGTGCTGGATCAGATTCCATCGCCCATCCGCGGGCTGTCGGGGAAAACCGCGGGTAACCAGGAATTCCTGGTGCTGTGCCAGCCCACGGGATCGGGCACCATCGGCACGCCCGGTTGACGCAGCATTAGACCTACCATTTGCCATGACTCCCCTGCTGCTCATCCTGGCCTCGCTGGTGGCGATCAACCCCGTCCCGGCCAAAGCCCCAGCGCCTGTGCAGGCTACCCTGGTGGCCGACCGCTCGGCCGCGGTCCCTGGCCAAACCCTCCGCGTGGGCGTGCGGTACGACCTGGAACCCGGCTGGCACATCTACTGGGTCAATCCGGGAGATGCCGGGCTGGCTACGCGCGTCCAACTGATGCTTCCGCAGGGCCTAACGGCCGGGCCGCTGCACTGGCCCCTGCCCCGCCAGTTCGTGGACACCTCGGGCGATGTGCGCATCGTCAGCTTCGGCTACACCCATCAGGTGCTGCTGTGGTCAGATGTGCAGGTTCCGCAAGATCTCAAACCCGGTGCCCAGGTGACGTTCAAGGTGCACACGGACTGGCTCATGTGCAAAGAAAAGTGCATTCCCGGCCAGGTGGACCTGAAGTTGAGCCTGCCCGTGGCAGATGCGGCCCAATCGGCGCACGCCGAACTCTTCAAAACCTGGCAGGAACGGGTACCGCTCGATGGTCCGAGCCTGCCAAGCCAAAACCGGTGGGCCGCAGCCGTCCAGAACACCCCACCCCAGCGTGAAACCCCTGGGCGCGTCCACGCGGAAATCACCTGGCCGGCCGCGGGCGGTACCCAGACTCAACCGCGGACCGATTTTGAGTTTCTGCCCATGGCCGATCCGTCGCTTCTGCTGTCAAACACCAAGGTGACTCCCGGGCCCCATCACGTGGTGATCGAGTTCACCTATCAGGGCGTCGATCCCACCAAGGCCCTTCCCGCCAGCCTGCCGGTGGTCATCGCCTACCGTGATGCGCGGCACATCCGTCATGGCGTCGCGCTGGTTCTGCCGTTGGCATCCAGGTAAAGCCGCTGGTCACTGGGCTTTGGGCCAGGCACCCGGCGCTCCAGCCACCCGTGGGGGTCGAGGCGACACCTCCTTCGGCATATCCTTTCAAGTGACTCATCCCCTACGCCTGCCCATGATTGGAGACCTGAACATGCGCAAGGTAATGTCACTTCTGGCCCTGGCCCTGACCACCGTGACGCTGCTTTCCCCGCCCACTCGAGCGGCCGAGACGCCCGGCGCCCCGGCCGATCTCCACTTCACGTTGAAAGACCAGAACGGGCACGAGGTAGCCCTTTCCAGCTATGCCGGCCAGATCCTCGTCCTGGAATGGGTCAACATGGACTGCCCGTTCGTGCAGAGGCATTATCGCGAAGGCACGATGAAAACCCTGGCCCAGAAATACGCCGCCAAGGGCGTGGTGTGGCTGGCGATCAACAGCACCCACTACGCCACCCAGGCGGACAACAAAAAGTGGGTACAGCAGCACGCCTTGCCCTACCCCATTCTCGATGACAGCAGCGGCCAGGTTGGCCGGGCCTTTGATGCCCGCACCACCCCGGACATGTTCATCCTCCAGCACGGCAAGATCGTGTACCAGGGCGCTATCGACAATGACCCTTCCGGCCGCAAGGGCCCCCAGGCCGTGAATTACGTGGCCCGGGCCCTGGATGAGATCCTGGCAGGCAAGCCCGTCTCGATCCCCAAGACACGCTCGTACGGCTGTTCGGTCAAGTACAACCGTTAACTCATTGATTCGTTGACTCGTCAGACCGTCTTACTTCAGATACACGTTAACCCGGCGGGAACAACGGGTGTCCCGCCGAGTTAACGAGTGAACGGTTTAACGAATCAGCGACCTACTTCACCTCGATCTTCCGCGGCCGGACTTCCTCACGCTTGGTGAAGACCAGGTGCAGCACACCGTTGTCGATGCGGGCATCCACCTTGTTCTCATCCACCACCGTGGGCATGGTGAATGACCGAGCCACGCGGGTGAAGCGCCGCTCCTGCAGGTGGGGCTGGCCCTTGGCCGGCTCGTCCTTGCGTTCGGCCAGGATGTGCAGAATGCCGCTCTCCAGCGTGACTTGCACATCTTCCTTGCGGAAGCCGGGCATCTCAGCGTCCACGTAAACATGCTCATCATCCTCGCGGATGTCGCAGGGATAGGCGCCAGTGAGGTTGTCGGCCTCACCACCATCGGTCCACAGGTGGCGGAGCACGCGGTTGAACTCGTTTTCCACGACGTCCAACGGGTCAACCAGACGATTCGAAGACCTACGCATCATGGGCAACATAGCTAATCTCCTTTGCTGGTCTGGCGCTTGCCTCCAGACTCCCGTTTTTCAGGCCGGCACCGTGCCGACCACACGTGGAGAATGCAACAAGAACCGTGCCGGCCAGACAGGTAATAACATCCATGTATAAAGATACTTATATTATCAAGATCCCATCCAAAGATGCCATTTTGGCAGCATCGGCTCTGGGCCGCGTCAGTCCGACAGTTGGCTTGGAATGGGGCGGTATCTTTTGAGCCCCTGTCACATGCCAACAAGCGGTGGCAAGGCCGGATCGCGATAGAATGAACCGCAAGAGCAATCGTGCCGTGGCCAGGCGTTGAGCGGCGGGTGCGGACGCGCAGAGGTTGACCGGTCGGGCGGAGGTGCGTTGGCCGCTTGCACTGGCCGCAGTCCGAGCCGGTGGCAGCCCCCGGATCGAAGCGTGCCCGGATTGACGGCCGGCCGGTTCCTCTGCCCCGCTGATTTAATCGGGGTTGGTTGCTCTTTTGACGCGAGCACGCGTAAGATAGGCCCCATGCCCAAGACCAGGGAAATTCGCGGCCGGATCAAAGCGGTGGGCAACATCCAGCGCATCACCAAGACGATGCAGATGATTGCCACGGCCCGGTTCCAGGCGGCCCAGAAGCGGGCGGTGGCGTCCCAGCCGTTTGCCCAGCGGATTGCGGAAATGGTCCGGGAACTGGCCCAGGCCTCCTCGGCGGGCGGCGAATCCAACGGCCTGCGCCATCCGCTGCTCACCCCGCCGGCGCCGCCGGCCGGACGGCGGCTGGTGCTGGTGATCACGTCCAATCGGGGACTTTGCGGAGCCTATAACGCCAACATCCTGCGCACTACCACCGCCCATCTCGAGACCTTAAAGGGCCAGCAGGTGGACTTGGAGGTCGTGGGCAAGAAGGGGGCGGCGTACTTCAAGTTCGCCGGGGTGCCCGTGGCGCGGTTTCACGGCCAGTTCACCGACCGGCCGGCCTATGCCGACGTCAATCAACTCGCCCAGCGCTACATGGACGAGTTCACCCAGGGCAAGTACGACAGCGTGGAAGTGATCTACATGAGCTTTGAATCAATAGCCCGGCAGCGGCCTCGAGTGCAGCAGATTCTGCCCCTGCGCCCGCCGGCGGCGGCGAAGCAAGAAGGCCCGGCGGCCAGCGCCAAGCCCAAGGCGAGCCCCGTTTACGACTTCTACCCGGATGTGCAGACCATTCTGGCCCAGATGCTGCCGATCACGGTCAAGACGGAGGTATTCCAGTGCTTCAATGAGGCGGTGGTGGGGGAACAGATCGCCCGCATGGTGGCGATGAAGTCGGCCACGGACGCCGCCCAGAAGATGGGCCGCACCCTGACCCGCAGGTACAACCGGGTGCGTCAGACGGCCATCACCACTGAACTGATGGAAATCATCGGCGGGGCAGCGGGTCTGGAGTAATCATCCGTACGCGGCGCCGTGCCACCTTTGGTCCTGAATGATCCAACCTCAACCCTGATTTCGAGATGTACGACGCAGAAACCTAAGCATGAGATTCCCGCCCCCTCGTCGAAACTGCCGGATACCAGCGGCCTGGAAAGATGGAAGCGCCGCCAGCCTGGACCCGGCACGGTCCTGCTGGGAGCGGGCATGGAATTCGCCGGCATCGTGGGTATCCTGACCTGGCTGGGCTGGTGGCTGGATGCCCGCTGGCACACCAGCCCCTGGCTGGTGCTCAGCGGGCTGGGCCTGGGCCTGGTGACGGGAATATTCAAGCTGTGGCGCATCGGACGACGCAATTTCAGATCATGATGGACAGCCCCCCCCTGCTTCAGGATCATGCCGGCGCCGCCCCTGGCGCCCAGGCGCCGCCAGCCCGACCCCGGGCCGCGCGCCGGTGCGGCAGCACGACCCTGGTAATGCCCGCGGAAACCAGCCCGGTGTGGAAGCCAACCATGTCGCCCCTGCAACAACCAAGCCAACCGGCCTTCCCGATTGTCAAGGCCAGCTTCCTGCTCACAGCCACCGCCCTGCTGGCGGCCGGTCCGGATGCCTTGGGGCTGGATGCCTTCTTCGGCTGGGATGGCACCATGCGGGACACGCTGCTCCTGACGGGCTTGGTGGCGTGGCTGTCGGCGCTGGTGGGCTTGGTGCCCGTGGCCCTGCTGGGACCGCGCGGCGTGCTGCCGACCGTGACGGGCTATTTCCTGGGCATGGGCATCCGGATGGGGGCCTGCCTGGGTGCGGGGCTGCTGGGCGTGTATATTGGTGGCCTGCCCGCCAAGCCGGTGGGCATCGCCCTGACGGTGTTTTACCTGCCGCTGCTCCTGGTGGAGGTAGGGATGGTGGGCCGGTATCTGAGCCATAAGGATGCCCCCTCCGCGTCCTCGATGCCGACGCGGGCCAAGGAGACTCACGCGTGATCGACGCCTTGCCGTCCATCCTGGCCGCCATCAATCCTGTGGAACACGTGGTGGACAAGCCCCTGATTCAGGGGCATCTGCTGGGGCTGCCGGTGTGGTGGGTCAGCAACGTGTCGGTAATGCTGCTGGTCAATGCGGCCATCACGGCCCTGATTGTGATCCCCGCGGCCCGCCGCATCGCCACGGGCCCGGGCCGGACCATCGACGACTACCGGGCCAAGGGGCTGTGGGCCAACCTGGTGGAGATCATCTGCGTTTACCTTCGCGACGAATCCTTCGGGCCGCTGCTGGGCCAGGAAGCCGACCGCTTCATGCCCATGCTGTGGTCGCTGTTTTGGTTCATTCTGGTGTGTAACCTCATGGGCCTGGTGCCGCTGGCGGACCTGACGGCGCTGCTGCGCCTCGGAGAGCTGGACGCCACGGGCCACCTGACGGCACATATGGCGGCGCCGCACGGGATCGGGGGTACGGCCACCCAGTCGATCTGGGTGACCGGGGGCCTGGCCATGGTGGCTTTCTTCTTCTACAACGGAGCGGCCTTCTTCCGCAGCCCGCTGGGCTTTTGCAAGCACCTGACCGGGGGCGCCCCGTGGTACATGTGGGTGATCATGATCCCGGTGGAGATCCTGGGGATGTTCATCAAACCCTTTGCCCTGGCCATTCGTCTTTGCGCCAACATGACGGGCGGACACCTGGTGCTGGCCGTGCTGCTGTCCTTCGTGGGGCCGATGATCTCGGCCCTGCGCCACCCGGGCTACGGAGTGGCCC
>JAJXSS010000454.1 GCA_021784455.1 Planctomycetota bacterium | reverse complement strand
CCTCCAACTCCTGGGCCAACTGATCCTGGGGCACCTGCGCGAGCCGATCCATGGCTGGTCTCCTTTGCAGCGGCTTCCTGCCGCTATCCCATTATTGGCGCGATCGCCCGAAAGATTTGGCAGACCCCGGGGCATGGGGCATTGGCCCGGAGGCCGGGCGGTCCGGTACACTGATCGGATGCCCCTTTCCTCACCCTCTCTGTTTGCGCCGGCCAGCGGCCAGCAGCCGCCCCAGGTACTGATCGTCGCCGAACTGGGGGTGAACCACGACGGCAACGTGGCCCGGGCGCTGGAACTGGTCTCCACCGCGGCGGCGGCCGGCGCGGATGCCGTCAAACTGCAACTGTTTCACCCCCATAACCTGCTGTCGAATCAGGCCTTGGTCGCACAATATCAGGCGAACAACGGGGTGGATGACCCCTATCAACTGCTCGACCGGCTGAAACTGACGGTCCCGGAGATGCAAACGGTGCGGGCGCGGGCCCGCGAACTCAACCTGCGCTTCATCGTCACACCGTTTTCACTGGAGGATGTGCCGGGCGTGGGCGAGCTGGATGTGGATGCGGTCAAGATCGCTTCCCCGGATGCGGTGAATCCCCCCCTGCTGAACGCCGCCGCAAAGCTGGGCAAACCGATGTTGGTCTCCACGGGCACCTGCGAGACCCCGGAACTGGGTTTCGCGGCCGAACTGCTGCGCCAGCACCCGGCCGGGGGAGCCCTGATGCAGTGCGTGTCGAGCTATCCGACGCCCCCGGAAATGGCGGCTGTAGGGGCGATTGCCGATCTGCGCCAGCGCTTTGGCCTGCCGGTGGGGTATTCCGACCACACCAGTGAACTCATCACCGGAGCCGTGGCGGTTGCGGCCGGGGCCTGCGTGATCGAAAAACATCTCACTTATGACACCACGGCCGCCGGGCCGGATCATGCGGCCAGCCTCGATGCGGTGCATTTTTCGCACTATGTGGAGCTCACCCGTCAGGCCGCCGCCATGCTGGGCCCGCTCCAAAAACGCGTGCTGGACTGCGAGCGGGATGTGCGCCTGGTGGCGCGGCAAAGCGTGTGCGCCAAAAATGACCTGCACGCGGGCCACGTGTTGTTGCGGGAAAACCTGACGGTCAAGCGCCCTGCCCCTCCGGGCGCCGTGCCGGCGGCCGAACTGGAAGCGATGGTCGGGCGGAAACTGGGCCACCCCGTGCGCGGGGGCGACCTGCTGATGCGCGGGGATCTGTGATTTTCCGTGTCTGGCTTTCCCCGCTCCCCCCGCAGAGGCCTGTCTCAGCGTCTAAGACTGGCCAGGTGGGCGGCCAGATGCAGGCGCAGATGCAACAAGCCGGCCAGGATTCCCACCCAGCATGCCGCCAACACCACAAACTGTACCCCGAAGGCCTTTGAAACCAAGGGTGCGAGGATTAGGAATGAAACCAGCACCAGCACTCCCAGCACGACGCCAATTACCGGCAATGCGGCCAGGATTAGGACCATCAGCGAACTGCAGGTGACGGCCAAGCGCATCCACCGGCGGATGGGGGCGTCGAATGGCTTAATCAGTCTCCTGGCATATTCACAGGCCGCATCCAAGCCGATGGCCGAGCTCAAGATGGCCAGCCAGAACAGGCCGGCGATCTGCCATGGCGCAGAGACACCCACGAGGTAGGCCACCGGAACCAGTCCCAGAAAGATGCCCACGGCCACCTGGGCCCCTCGAGCCGTGCGCCGGTACAGGGCGGTGGAGCGCGGATGCCCGGGCCCGTGCAAAGGGGTGGTGAATCGCCACACCCCCACGGCCAGGGCCAGGATGGGCAGGATCACCAGGATGACTTCCACAACCCCCCAGCCCACAACGGGCCAGCCGATGATCAGGAAAAGCAGTCCCGTCAACCCCGAAACCAGCCATGCCGCCAGGGTGGCCGCCAGCATCCCAAGACAGACATCCAGGCCCGTCAATACCCGCCCCAGGGAGGCCGGATCGCCGACCTCGGACCATGAAACGGCAAAGGGCTTTATGGATGCCCCGCACTCGGGGCAGGTGGCATCCGGCTCCAAACCGCGGAGGTTGTAGCGGCACTGCCGGCAACGAACATCGGCCGCGAGGCGGCCTTGCGAATCCAGCAAGGGCTGCAGTGTAACGTCGCTCCGACCATGGCCCATGATGCGCTCCCACGGAAGGATTTCGACGAACATCCTACCGCATCGTGATGGCACGAGCCACGATTCTCAAGAGCACCCCTCGGGGAGGGCGACGCCCGGGCCGAGCCATCGCAACTCTATCGCGCCGGCTGGGTGGCCGGGGGCCGGATGCCGTAGATGGCCCAGGTGCGGCCCACGGGGTCGGGCCACTGCTTCAGCGGCTGCAGCGACCAGCCGGGGCCGAGTTCGCGCTGGCGCTGGGCCATCGCCCAAGCGGGGATCAGAAGGGCCACCTGCCGACCCTGGGCCTGGTATTTGAGAATGAGATCGCGCCAGTCCTGAAAGAGGCCGGCCTGCGTGGTGTTCTCGTAGATCCCCAAATCACGCTCTTGCCGGGCCGGCTGGGCCCTGACCCGCCCCAGCCAGTCTTGGCCGGAAAACATGCGCAGACCCCAGCGGCGGTTAAAGGCATTCAAGTCATAAAGGCGGAAATCGGCCCGTGTACCCACGTAATGGGCCCGGGGGTCCTGGGCAAACACCACGGCATTCGGACTAAGCGTGGCCGCGGCCATGCGGGCGGCCTGAAGCGTCGGCCGGGCATCCGCCAGCGTCTGGCCCTGGATAATCTTGGTCAAGCGCGGGGCATCCAGCCAGACCACCATCCCCAGCATGACGGCCGCCGCCAGCCAGCGCAGCGGCAGCCGGCGTCCGGCCCGATCCACAACCAGGAAAGCCGAGGCAATCAGCAGGGGTACGATGTCCAGGAAAAACCGGAAGCCACCCAGGCTGTGCGGCAGCCAGTAGTACGCGCCGTAGATCATCACCAGGGGCACAAACCACGCCAGACGCATCAGCACCCGAGTCCAGGGGCCCACGGCCAGCAGACCCATCAGCGCCACAGGCAGGAGAAAGACGGTCACCACCGTGTTCAGGCCATCGTAGACCGCAGGAAGATTGGCCCCCAGGCGGTGCCAGGCGAACGCATCCTGCTCCCCGGTCAGGGCATAGCCGGTGGTGAGCGGGCCGCCGAAGAAGATCCAGTTGTAGAAAAACAGCGCCCCTACCGGCACCGCGTAGGCAGCGCCCAAGGCGATCAGGGGTCGCCAGGGGATGCGCCAGCCCGCGCCTGCGGCACCTGGCCGGCGGCGCACGTTCAGAACACCGGCCAGGGCGCCCAGCAACAGGGCCGGGCCCAGAAGCAGCCCCGTGTGCCGCACGCAGCCGGAAAAGCCCAGCAGCAGGCCGGCGCCGATACCGCT
>JAJXSS010000453.1 GCA_021784455.1 Planctomycetota bacterium | reverse complement strand
ACAGTGGCAAGGGGCGCCGCGCGTCGGGTGGCCGGGATCGAGACACTTCCGGGGGCGAGCCCCCGGAATCTGAAATCGGAAAGCCTCGGTGGGCCATCGTTTCCACAGGCCACCGATTTGCTGAGACTTCCCGAAAAATCCCTCCGCTCCATCCGTGGCAATCAGATTGCCATGATCTTCCAGGAGCCCATGACCAGCCTCAACCCGGTCTACACCGTGGGCGAGCAGATTCTGGAGGCGATCCTGCTGCACCAGAAGGTGGGCCGGGCCCAGGCGGTGGACATCGCCGAGGCGGCCCTGCGCGATGTGGGCATCGCCGACCCCCGGAATCGGCTGAAGGAATATCCGCACCAGCTTTCCGGAGGCATGCGCCAGCGGGTGATGATCGCCATGGCCCTGGCCTGTCAGCCGCGGCTGCTCTTGGCGGATGAGCCCACGACGGCCCTGGATGTGACGATTCAGGCCCAGATCCTGGAATTGCTGCGCGAACTGCAGGCCAAGCGTGGCATGTCGGTGCTGCTGATCACGCACGACCTGGGCGTGGTGGCGGAAAACGCGGATGTGGTGGCGGTGATGTATGCCGGCCGGGTGGTGGAATACGGCTCGGTGCACGATGTCTTTGCCCGGCCCCTGCACCCCTATACGCGGGGGCTGTTCAACTCGATGCCCGTGCTGGGGCAGGACGGCAACCTCCGCCGACGGCTGACGGTAATCCCCGGCAACGTGCCCAACCCGGCCGATTTCCCGCCGGGCTGCGCCTTTCACCCGCGCTGCCCCGATGTGAATGGCGATGCGAAGTGCAGCCAGGACGATCCGCCCCTGTTGGAAGTCGAACCCAAGCACTGGGTCGCCTGCTGGCATGCCCCCGGATACGACAAGGGCCAGCCCACCCGGCCGGATGTGGACTATCGGCGGTAGGGACTTCGTGGCGCAGGCGTCCTTGTCTGCGGTTGTACACGGATCCCGTGGGCGCCATCCAGGCCGCCCGATCCCCGGTCAGCGCCGATGGCCTCTCGTCTAACCCCCGGTGGCCACTCTCAAAGCAGTTCCAGACAATCGACCGCCGTATTCCGGGCAAATGCCTCGATGTCCCTTCCGTGGCGGCGCAGCATTTTCTCAATGACGTCGGTAGGTTGCTTGCCGCAGCGCAGCCAGACAATCTTGGGCGGCGAGCCCAGGACTGCCGCCAGAGCAGCAAAATCAGAATCCTGCGAAACCAACAGGAATCCGTTTTGTTTAGCGTGTTCCCAGATGACCCGATCATCGGCCTGGTCAAGGCCCAGGCGGTGAACCTGCTGCGAACCGGGGTAGAGATCCGCCAGGCGGTCCACCAGTTTGAAACTCAGATTCTGATCGAACAAGAGCTTCATGGCGCGGCCGTCAGCGTGCGGCGCTCACGGTCGGCCGCATAGGCCAGGCAGGCTAAGATGTCATTCTCGGTCAGTTCCGGAAAATCGTGAATGATCTGCTCGTGGGTCATCCCGGCGGCCAGCCACCCCAGCACATCACTGACCGCTATGCGCATTCCGCGGACGCAGGGCCGGCCCCCGCGCTTGCCCGGCTCAATCGTGATGAGGCCCTGATACTGCATGGCTATCCCCATTCTAGCCGTCTCGTCGGAATCCTGGCCAGACCTTGATCAGCGCATCGTCCTCCCTCGGCTCTTGGAGGCACGTTAACCTCTGGGCGGTCTCACGCCGGGTCAGTCGGTAAAGGGCATGCCCATGCCGCCGAACGAATCCACCAGTTGCCTGGTGGTGGGCTGGGGGGCCTGGCGTTCCTCTTCCGTCAGGTAGCAGCCCGGATCCATGCCCAGCCAGTTGCCGGTTCCGCTTTCGGCCCGGGTGCGCAGGTTGCCGTTGCACACATCCAGGAAGCGGCAGGCCTGGCAGGCCTGCGGCAGGTGCTGCACACGATCCCGCAGCAGTTTCAGGCGATCATCGGTGGGGTCGGTCCAGATCTCGCTGAAGGGTTTCTCGTGGACGTTGCCGCAGGTGTAGTGCCAGGAGAACTGGTCGTAGTGCACACCGCCGGTGGGATCGATGGCGGCGATGTTGCTGCCCGAGCGGTTGCCCCCGGTGCCCTGCAGGAGCTTCCTGACCTCGCCGGCCCGCTTGGGATTGGTCTTTTCCAGATAATGGATGATGTAGCCGGCATCGGTGGCGTTGCCCACGGTCAGCACCTCGAGCTGCCGGCCCAGTTCGTGGCACTGCAGGGTGCGGTCGATGATGCGGTCCATCACCTGCCGCGTCTGCTGCGAGGTGAGGTCCACCTTCTTCATGTTGGCCCCGCGGCCGGCGTAGGCCAGGTGATACACGCACAGGCGGTCCACGCCGTGGGCCAGGGACAGGTCGAAGATGGCATCAATCTGGCGATAGTTCAGGGCGTGCACGGTGAAGCGCATGCCCACCTTCATGCCGTGTTCCTTGCAGCGGTGGATGCCGGCCAGGGTGGCATCGAACGCCCCCTGCATGCCGCGCAGCTTGTCGTGGTGCTCGCGGGTGCCGTCGATACTGATGCCCACATACTTCAGGCCCAGGGTCGAAAGGCGGTCCACCATGCCATCCGTGATCAGGATGCCGTTGGTGGAGAGCGTGGTGGACAGGCCTAGCTGCTGAGCGTAGCCGATGAGTTCGGGGGTATCGGAGCGGACCAGAGGCTCGCCGCCGGAGAACAGCACGGCCGGCACGCCGAAGTTTTTCAGGTCCTCCAGGAGGCGCCGGCCTTCCACATGCGTCAGTTCCTGGGGGTCGGCCTGGTCGGTGGCCGAGGCGTAGCAGTGTACGCACTTGAGATTGCAGGCCCGGGTCACGGCCCAGACGACTACGGGACGGGGAGCCCGCACGGCCTCCTTTTCGCTCTTGTGACCATAGCGCAGCCGCTCGTTGCCGGCCGTGTAATTGCAGAGAAGATTGCTGATGCTTAACAAGGTGGAGACTCCCAACGTTGCGGGGGGGGTAACGGATCTTCTGCATTATCTTCGGCCGAGGCACCCGGCCGACATAACCCCCGGAAGTTTCGGGATCGAGCTTGGTTCGAGGGCGAGTCGAGACTTAGCGATCTCGAGGCCTGGGACCGGGGTTGTTTAGACCCATTCCAGCTTATCGCGGAAACTTTCCCTTGGCGACACCCATCTCCTCGACCCTACGCCGTTCCCGGGGTACCCCATCAGACCGGTGGTGTGCGGCTCCACCCTCCCGGTCGGGAGGCGTCAGCAGGAGTAGGTTTTCGGAGGGGGGATAAGGTTCGTCAGGTCAGTCGGTTATCATAGGAGATTAAGACCCATAGGGCCAGTTAAATCATCTCGAATTAGGGGTATCTAGTTGACTCAACCGACCCCAATCCATAGTGTGGCCGGATGTGATGGAAGATTATCCGCACACGGCCTTG
>JAJXSS010000046.1 GCA_021784455.1 Planctomycetota bacterium | reverse complement strand
GTCCAGTCCACGCCCCCCGGTGGACCGCTTATCTTGCGCCCGCCTCCCGCCCTGACTCGCCCCTAGCCTTCCAGCCTCCCCGCCCGACTTACCATTCGTCAGCCCTGGCCTGCTGGCGGTAGCCGCGCAGGCCCCAGGCGTGGTACAACAAGCTGGTGGACATGCCTTGGTCTCCTTTCTGAAGCCTCGTAACTCCAGAAGAGACAGGCATGTCCACTCTTTTTCAAACCCTACCTACGCATTTTCCGGATGAGCCTGAAAGGTCAGTTCCTGGCGATAGTGCTTCATGGCCATGGCGGGCCTCCAGGGGTGGGCGATGATGCGTGAGTGTACCGGCCGAGCGCCGGTCAGAAAACGCGGATTATGTATCCGCAGCCGGCACCGGCCTTGCAGACCACGGGACCCCCGGTTATCACATGTCTCCCTCGATGTACTCCAACCCGCCCTCCGGCAAGGACTACGCCATGCTTGATGTCCGTCCCACCATCGGTGACAGCAAATGGTTCGTGCACGACCGTTTCGGCATGTTCATTCACTGGGGGCTCTACGCCCAGGGCGCCCGCCACGAATGGCTGATGAACAACGAATCCATTCCCGTCGAAGAATACGAGCGGCGCTACTTCAAGCGTTTCAACCCCGACCTGTACGACCCGGCGGTGTGGGCCAAGGCCGCGGCTGGGGCAGGCATGAAGTACTTCGTGATCACCACCAAGCATCACGAAGGGTTCTGCCTGTGGGATTCCAAGCTGACCGACTATAAGGCACCCAATACAGCCGCCCGCCGCGACCTTCTGAAACCCATGGTGCAGGCCTTCCGCAAGGAGAACATGCACGTGGGCTTCTACCACTCGCTGATCGACTGGCACCACCCCCATTTCGTGCTGGACCGCCACATCGGCCCCTACCGCAACCACCCCGACCGCGAAAAGCTCAACAAGGGACGCGACCAGAAGAAATATGCCGCTTACCTGCACGGCCAGGTGCGGGAACTGCTGACGCGTTACGGCAAGGTCGACATCATGTGGTTCGATTTCTCCTACCCCAAGCCGGACGGCTCGGGCAAGGGCCACAAGGACTGGGAGAGCGAAAAGCTGCTGAAGCTGATCCGCAAGCTCCAGCCTCAAATCCTGATTGATAACCGCCTGGATCTACCCGACGGCTGGGACTTCCTGACCCCCGAACAGACCCAGCCGCCGGCCTGGGTGCAGCACAAGGGCCAGCGCGTGGTTTGGGAGGCCTGCCAGACGCTGTGCAATTCCTGGGGCTACCACCGGGACGAGCAGAGCTACCGCAGCGTGGACGACCTGATCCACATTCTCATCGACTGCGTTTCCAAGGGCGGGAACCTGCTCTTGAACGTCGGCCCCACCGCCCGCGGCGAGATTGATGAGCGGGCCCTGGACCGCCTGGCCGGCATCGGCCGGTGGATGCGCCACCACGACCGCTCCATCTACGGCTGCACCCAGGCCCCTGACGAGTTCATCCCGCCCCAGGACACGCGACTGACCTACAACCCCAAAACCAAACGCCTCTACATCCACCTGTTCGCCTGGCCCTACAAACACGTCTCTCTGGCCGGCGCCGCTGACCGGGTCGAGTATGCCCAGTTGCTGCACGATGCCAGTGAGGTCAAGCTCGGCATGGATGCCTGGCACGCCCAACAGGTGGCAACGTCCGCTAAGCGATTGGACCTGACGCTGCCGGTCATCCGGCCCAACGTGACGGTGCCGGTGATCGAGCTGTTCCTCAAGTAAAACCGCAGAAGCCGCGGAAAAGCAGGAACCGCAGGCACCCAAGAGGCACCCCGTAGGCCTCCTGAGTTCCTGCGGTTCCTGTTTTCTACGATGCCGGCGTTTCCCGGGGTTCAGAAATTGGCTTGGGGCACGCGGATACCGAAGCCCCAGCCGGCCGTGTAATTGTCGATCTTCACCAGGATGCGATTGACCCCGGCCCGAAGGTGAACGGTCACTTTGTCCGCCCCGGCGCTGTAACCGCGGGCGATCTCATGGTCGTGCACCAGCTTGCCGTTAAGCCACACGCGGATACCATCATCCGAACCGATGCCCAATTCCACCTCGCGGGGATGGACCGAATTCACTTCGGTGTAGCCGTAGGCCACGGCCCACTCCATGGTGCCCATTTCCTGACCCAGGTTCACCAATCCGCTCCTTCGGGCGGCTTGGGCCTTTTGCCACTTGAAAACCTGGCCTTCGTGCCGGTAGGTGGCCTTGAGATCGGGCCGGCCATCCGCCGCGCGGGCGAAGTCGGCGTCCACGGGGGTGGCCAGGTCCAGGGTGACCTTGCCGGGAGTGGGGCTGGAGAAAGGACCGATGACGTGCCAGTCCTTGATGGCATCGTTGTCGGCCTGGGCCTGGGTGGCATCCCAGGAGGCCCGCAACTGGCGCGGCGAGGGCGGGTTGAAGCGCTTGCCGCTGGTGGGCACGAGGGTCTTTTTGGCCAGCGGCGGCAGGGCCTTGCCGTGGGCGGCGATCATCTCATCGCACATTTCCACGATCTGGTCCGTGGTCAGGGTGGCCGCGGTGAGGGGATCGAACATGCAGGCGTGATAGACGTGGTCGCGGCGGCCTTCCAGAGCCGCCCGGATGAACAGCTCGTGCTGGCTGACATGCGGCTGCATGTAGGCGATGAGCTGCGGCGGCAGTTCCCCCACCTGGGCGAACTGGCAGCCGTTCCGGTCCACCAGGGTGGGGGCTTCGGCGATGGCGGTGGGCGGCAGGTTGCTGATGATCCCACGGTTGGGCATGTTGCCGTACACCACCCGCGGCGTGCCGGTAACGGTGGAGTGGATGATCAGCGACCCATACTCGTGGCTGCGGTGTACCTGCAGCGGCTTGCGGGTCTTGGAGAACGTCTTGGTGCGCTCGTATTCCTCGACGATGCCGTCGCAGCGCCGCAGGTACTCGTCAATCGGCACATCGAACCGCTGAACCACTTCCTGGCCGCGGGGAATGAACCAGGGGTTGTACTCCGCGTTGTGCTCGCTGGACTCGGTAACAAAGTAGCCCAGGCGTTTCATCAGCTCGAAGCGGACCTTGTTGGTCTTGTAGATTTCCGGCCGCTGCATGGCCTCAAAGAGGCGCGGATACAGGTCCTGGCCGTCCTTCTCCAGGCGGGTGTAGAAGGCCATGTGGTTGATGCCGGCGCAGAGGAACGCCACCTGCCCGTGCTCTTCCCCGATGTAACCCATGAGCTGCTGAAAGGTCCCCTGCACGGAATGGCACAGCCCCACCCCGCGGATGGCGCTGGTGCGGTAGATGGTCTGCATATTCATGGACATGGGATTGGAGTAGTTGAGCAGCCAGGCCTTCGGGCACACATCCTCCATGTCGCGGCACAGGCCGCTGAGCATGGGATAGGTGCGCAGGGCCCGGAACAGGCCTCCGGGCCCGGTGGTATCGGCGATGGTGAAATTCAGGCCGTACTTGCGGGGGATCTCGAAATCCACAAGCGTGGAGTTAAAGCCGCCGATCTGCACCGTGTTGATCACGAAATCACAGCCTTCGATGGCCTTGCGCCGGTTCAGCGTACCGGTGACGCGGGCCGGGTTGGCCCCCACCGCCTGGGCCACCTTTTTGCCCATGCGCACGGCCGTATCCAGCCGGTCCGGGTCGATGTCCATGTAGGAAATGCTGGCGTTCTTGAACTCATCAAAGGACAGGATGTCCCCGGTGAGGTTCTTGGCAAAGACCACGCTGCCGGCGCCGATGATGGCGACCTTGATCATGTATGCACTCCGTAGGTAAGGCGTTGCTCGGGGGAATCGTTAGTTCGTTAATCCGTTAACTCGCGGCATCCCCCGGCCGTGGGCCTTGGCGTCCCAGGCCGGGGCTGCGGGTCCGGGGCTGCCTTTGACCCGTGAAGCCGTTAACAAGTTCCACCCGAAATACCAGATTAGTGATAAACCATATCGCCGTTTCTGGCGATGACAATAGCACCTCCGTGATATCAATAGTATAATCGTGATATGGGCACGAAACCGCCGCCGCTGGCCCCTCTGCGGCCGCCGCAAGAGCTCCTGCTGGGGCTCGGCAGCGCCGGGCATGAAGTGCGGCCGGATGAGAGCTACGGTTTTGACTGCCGCCAGCGCCAGGATGCCCAGCACCTGTGCCTGCAGCTCACCCTGGCCGGCTGCGGCTTTTATACCGCGCGCCGCAGCCGGCGCCGGCTGTTGCCGGCCGGGGCCGCGTTTCTGGACTGGATCCCCGGGCCCTTCTGCTACGGCTACGCACCCGAGTCGACCGAACCGTACGAATTCTTCTACGTGACCATCACCGGCCCCTGGGCCCGCCGCTGGCTGCGCTTCGTGCAGCGGCACTATGGCCCGGTGCTGAATCTGGGCTCCGAGAATGCCGTGGCGCCTCTCTTGGACAACCTCGTGCGCGACCATCTCCGGGGACAGTTACCCCGCGATCCCTTCCTGCTGTCCTCCAGACTCTACGCCTTCCTCATGACTGTCACCGAGGTCCTGTCGCGGGCCCGCCTGGAAACGGCGCCGCGGGTGGAAGAGGCGCTGGACCTCATCCACCAGCAGGCCCACGACCCGGCCTTCCACATTGGCCGCCTCGCCCGCCAGTTGGGCTGGTCACGCGAGCATCTGACGCGGCGCTTTCAGGCCGCCACCGGCACCAGTCCCGGCGGTTATCTGGCCCGGTACCGCCTGGACCTGGCCGCCCGCCATTTGCGGCAGGATGCGGGCAAGCTCGAACACGTGGCCCGGATCAGCGGCTTTCGCGGGGCCAACTACCTCTGCCGCGCCTTCCGGCAGCGCTTCGGCATCACTCCCGCCCGCTTTCGCGCCACCCCCGGCATGGTGGTGACGTAATCCCTCGCCCCGTCCGTGCAAAGACCCTGGGCGAGCGGTCTTTCCTCCGGGCGGGCCTGGCGGTGAAGTGGTGCTGGGCTGAACGGGGGTCAGCGCTCCAGGCACCCGATCATCCCTTCCCCACTCCACCAAACCACATCTTGGCCCATTCACCACTTCACCCCCCCGCCCCATCTCCACTACACTGTCCCCATGCCCACCCTGGCCTATTACCTCGACACGTTCAACCCCATCGTGCTGCACCTGTGGGGGCCCATTTCCATCCGCTGGTACGGCCTGTCCTACCTGGCGGGTTTCGTCCTGGCCTATTTCATCATCCGGCACGTGGTGCGTATGGGGCGCACGACCCTCAAGGTCGAGGAAATTGCCGACATGGTGATCGCCGTGGCCCTGGGCGCCGTGCTCGGGGGCCGGCTGGGGTACTGCCTCTTCTACGATCCCTCCCTGCTGGGTTTCGTGCCGCACTTTCCCTGGTGGGGGGTGCTGGCCGTGACCCAGGGCGGCATGGCCAGCCATGGAGGCATGATCGGGGCCCTGATCGGGGCCTGGATCTACTCCCGGCGCCGCGGCCACGCCCTGGGCCACGTCATGGACGTCGTGGCCTTCGGCACCCCGACCGGGTTGTTCCTGGGCCGCCTGGCCAACTTTGTCAATGGCGAGCTTTACGGGCGGCCCTGCCCCCGGAATTTCCCCCTGGCCATGCAGTTCCCCAACGAGATGCTGCACTGGCCGATGATCAAATGGGACCAGTTCCAGGCCCTGACCGGCAATGCGGCGGCCGGGCTGGATGCCCAACAGATCATCAACCGCATCATCCACGGCGATTCCGTGCTCCAGGCCGCCGCCCGGCAGGTCCTGACCCCGCGCTACCCATCGCAACTCTTCGAGGCCGTGGCCGAGGGCATCGTCCTGTTCATCGTGCTGGCCATCGTCTGGTGGAAGCCGCGTAAGCCCTGGGTGCTGGGCTCGTGGTTCCTGATGGCCTATGCCATCCTGCGCATCACCTGCGAGTTCTTCCGCGAGCCGGACTTCCAGATCAAAAGCGATGAGTATGCCCACTGGGGCATTACCCGCGGCCAGGTTCTTTCCGTGGGCATCTTCATTGCCGGCCTGATCGTGCTGGTCTGGGCCCGCCGCCGCAACGTCCCGCGCCTGGGCGGGTGGCGCAAGCACCCCCTGCCCCCGGCCCAATAGTCGGTAAAATCGCAATTCGCCATGGACGACACCCCGGCCCTGCTGTGTCCGCATTGCGGCTACGACCTGCGCATGCTCGCGGGCCACACCTGCCCTCAGTGCGGGGGTTCGGTGGGCGAGCCCGCCATGGGGTGCTTCATGTTGCCGTGG
This sequence comes from Planctomycetota bacterium, assembly GCA_021784455.1. Lineage (GTDB taxonomy): Bacteria > Planctomycetota > Phycisphaerae > Phycisphaerales > Phycisphaeraceae > JAJXSS01. The sequence continues at coordinate 8,919 of JAJXSS010000046.1, read as the reverse complement.
CCTCGCCGCCGCGAAATCGGCCGCCTTCGCGCCCTTGGGCAAACCTTCTGGGTCATCACCCGCCGCCCACGCAGTGTCTGCCAGGCCGTGGCTCAACCTCTCGACCTCCAGGACGCCTTGCGATTCCGTCTCACCGTGGTCTGGCTGGTCTGGCTGAGCTTGCTCGTGTCCCTGCTGGCACAAGCGGCCTTCAACATGGATGCGGCGGCGAGCCTATTTAACGGATCCGATGGGCTTGTGCTTCCGATAGCCAGGCTTCTGGTGATCGTTGCGGCGTGGCCGCTCTTATACGCGATCAGCGGAGTACAGACCTACTGGTTCCACCCGCGGCACCTGACCATCGAGCAGCAAAACCGCGCGGTTGTCCTGAGTTATTACGCGTGTGCGCCCCTGCTGTGGCTGGTTCCCGGGCTGCCGCTGCTGATGCTTGGACTGAGCTACCTCTCCTGGCGCATTACCGGGCGCACGCCGGCCCTGGACTTCACGGGGATAGCCCTGGCAATCGGGGGAATCGTGCTGATCGCGGTGGCGTTCGGGGAGTTCTGGGGGGTCAGCCTGCTGATGGCCCGGCGGGCCGCCCGGCGCGGAAGCCTGGGCCTGTCGGCGATGGCCGTGGCAATGCCGGGGTGCTGGTTGGTCTTGACCATCTTGTGTCTACTGGGCCCGCCCCTGATGGGGGCCATGACGTGGGCGATGATCGAGACGTTGTGAACGGCGGGGACTTACGGCTGAGGATCGAGCAGGTAGACGGCGTCGCCGGAATTTTCCGGTGCGGTCCAGGTACCAATGGTGCCATTGTATTCGTAGAAACACTGGCCTCCATCATCGTGCCCATCGCGGCCAACGCTGTAGAGCACGGCGAAGCGGCGGCCGGTGAGTTGGGCGCGAAGCTGGGGGGTGGCAGTGGATACGGACGGCCACCGTGGTACTACGCCCTGAGGCAGGTAGCCCAGCGGCTTGTCGCCGGCAGCCATAGCATCCCGGGGGACGGCCGGCAGATAGCTGGGCACGAGCCGGTCGAGACTGACCGGGCGATGACCGTGGTCCAACTGATACAGGCGGATGGCCAGGGCGGTGGCAGCCATGCGGCTGAGCGTGACATCCTGGAACCAGGTGCGCATCGCAAAGTCGATCGGCGCCAACACGATCATGCTCAGCGGGTGGATGATCCGGGTCCGAAGTCGCGGGGTCGCTTGCCACCACGCCGACTCGACTTGTTGTTCATACGCCGGCCAGGTGCCGGCGCGGCGGGCTGCGCCCAATAGTCGCCCCAGACCCCCGACGAGGCTGCGCGTATCGGCCACCAGCACCGGTCGATAGCACCACAGCAGGGCCCGGTCCGGCCAGGAGGCGGAAGTAAGTTGCGATGGCGCTGAAACCGAGTTGGTGGTCAGGGCCATAAAACGCCTTGAGTTACCGATGGCCCACTGGGCGGTGTCATAGTCCATCCAGCGCTCACCGATGACCGCACCGATGAAATCAGTCCGGACTCGACGTTCATCAAGAAGGTGGGTAATCAAAAGGCGCACCTGCGAAGGACTGGCGGCGGTAGGGTCATGCCCGCCGATGCGCAGGGTCGGCGTCAAGGGCTGCAGGCATCTGTACACGCTACCCGCCCGAATCGAGCTGCCCACCAGGGCACCGATCAAGCTGCGCGGCGGGCCGTCCACTTCTGCCGCCAGGTCCCAGCAGTCGTTGATGATTTGCAGGGTCAGATGATCGTTGCCCAGCAAGTGGGCCCGCCCGGCGGCATCGAGCGCCACGTCCGTGAGTTGACGCATATCAGCCAGACCGGGCAGAAGAATATCCATGGCGGGGTGGGAAAGCTGGTAATGCCAGTCACACCCCGGTGCCGCGGCCGCTTTGGCCAGCAGCTCGAAAGCGGCGCTGCACTGCTTCAGGTAGGCGGTGTTGTCGCGGATGGGATCGGGCAGGGTCCTGGGGTGCTCGTACCACTTCGTCTCGCAGATGAGCTGGCCGTTCACCTTGGGCCACTGGGCCAGCGCCTGGCGGTAGTAGTACGCCGCGTTGTCGGCATCGGGCACGGCCGGCCACTTCATGTCCCCGAACCGGATCGGCTCGCCCCGGGCGGCGATGGCATTCACCACCGCCTCCAGCTTGCGTTCCTCGTACCATCCCCACCACAGCCGCAAGCTCACCACCAGCACCACCACAACCACCCCGGCCAGGCTCAGACGCTTGAGCCAGCGGAAACGCGGTGGGATCGGCATCGCTGCATTCGTGTGTGGCAAGTCGGCCACAACAATTCTCCTGCAAGCAACCCCCGCCCATGATAACCAACACCACCCGCCCGTGACGCTGGTCCGCCGACCTGCGGTGCCCCGGCCATCCCGGCCGAGGGCCCGACGAGCCGACATCACGTTCCAGCCCACCCACGTCGGGACAAAACTGCCCCGCCGGGGCTGGACACCAGGGACCGCGCGGTCCAATGACGGTATGCGAGTGCCGAACGCCGACACAGCGGTCATCGCACCGGAAAAACTGCGTGATTGTCTGCTGGATTTGTCTCACCGCCGTGGCGCAAGCAAGGCGCGGCTGCTGCTGAGCATGGGATATCGCCAAGACACATGGCAGCGCATGGCAAGCGACCTGCGCCAGCAGCATCTCGCCACCGATCTGGCCACCGAATCCGACAATGAGTATGGAAAGCGCTACGAGATCATCGCGCCGATCACAACGCCCTGCGGCCGCTCGGTGATCTTCTGCTCCGTCTGGCAGATCGATCGTGGAACCGACATACCCCCGGCTCCTTACAATGTACCCGAGGTAACAGCAATGGCACTTGCAGCAATGGCACTCGAACTATTCACCGATGTGGTCCTGACCGCGGACCTGCCCGGCACAGACCTGCGTGCCGGTGATGTCGGCACGGTGGTCGAGCGCCACGTAGTCGCAGGAAAGGAGGACGGCTACAGCGTCGAATTCTTCGATATGACCGGGGCCACCGTAGCTGTCCGGACGTTACGCGCCAACCAACTCCGCGTCCCGACGGGACGGGATCGCCCGGCGGGCCGCCCGGCAACCGCCGCATAAGGATTCCGATTCAACTCGGTCCTGTCCCGCAGGCCGGCTCCTTCCTCAGCACTTCGCCAGCTTGGTGATCCGGCCTCCGATGATCCATTCCACCACGTAGATGTCCCCGCTGGGGGCCACGGCGATGCCGTGGGGGCTGTTGAAGTATCCCGGCCGGACCTGCGGCGTACCGGCCAGGTTGGGCCAGCCCTTGGTGCGGTAGCTGGCTTCATCCTGGCCCAGCAAGGTGACCAAGCGGTCATTGCCATCCAAGATGGCCAGTTTCGAAAAGAGTTCGGGCACGTACAGGAACTCACCGCAGGTCGCGAAACAGCAGGGACTGTTGAGGAAGTCGGCCCCAAACACCCGCTTGAACCGGCCGGCGGCATCGTACACCTGAATGCGACGGTTGGAGCGGTCGGCGATGTAGAGTTCGCCATACCCGCGGCGGAAATCGAAGAAGATCCCGTGCGGGCAGGCGAAGGCCCCGGCATTGCCCTCGGTGCCGTTGAGGGTCTGCTGGTATTCGCCCTTCTGGTTGTAGCGGTGCACCAGGGATTTGCCGTAGCCATCGGTGACCCACACATCCCCGTTGCCGCCGAAGCGTTCCTCGTTCACGGCCACCCACGTGGGCACAAAGCCGCCGTTCTTGTAGGCGTCGATCTTGGGGCACGACAGGTTCAGGATGGTCTTGCCGTCCAGGGTGGTCTTGACCACTTCCCTGGAATCCTGGTCGGTCAGCCACAGGTAGTCCCGGCCGTTTTCCTGCACCAGCGTCAGCCCGTGGGCCCCGCCGAAGCGGTCGCCCCAGGAACTGACCAGTTTGCCTCCGGCATCAAAAATCAGAACGCCGGGATTAGCCTGGTTGAACACCACCACCTGACCCGAAGCCGTGACAGCCACCCCGTGCGTGCGGCCATTGGCCTTACCGGAGGGTGTTTCCGGAATGCGGCCCCAGTTTTCGATCCATTCGTACGTGTGATATCCACTGCCAATGCGCATCGGTGAGCCTCTCCCTTGGGGGCGGGAGGATGATAGGCACGCTGCAGCAAGCGTTGAGACGCCATCTCGAAAAACCCGAAGCGCCCCGGCCCCCTTGGCGGCCCCGGCTCAGCACGCCGTTTGAGGCGGCGGGGCCGTTGAATCGTTCAGTTCCAGCCAGCATTCGAGCCTCCCGCCTACGGAAGCGGCCTGTTTGGGCTGCATCCGGTCGATCAGAGTCGCAATGGCCTGGCGGCCCAGGGCTTCGGCGCTCTGGCACACGGCCGCCATGTGCGGAAAGACACCGAAACGCAGGTCGGTGTCGTCGAAACCGATCACCGACAGATCGGCGGGAATGCGAACCCCCATGCGCAGGGCCTCGTGGAACAGGCCTACGGCCGCCCGCGGGTCGGTCATGAAAACCGCCGTGGGCCGGTCGGTCATGCCCATGATCTGGTGCAGAGCCTGGCCTCCCGCATCCTGGTAGGCCGGAAAACGCAGAATCAGACGCTCATCGACGGCCAGCCCCGCCTGTTGCAGGCCCCGGCGGTAGGCCTGAAGGCGCAAGGCATGGTCGTGGTCTTCCACCACATTCAAGGTGATGGCGATGCGGCGGTGTCCCAGATGGATCAGGTGATCCATGGCTCGCAGGCAGGCCGGCCGGCTGTCCGCGTAGACGCAAGGCACGGCGGGATCATCGAAGTTTTCGGCTACCACCACGGCGGGGAACCCTTCCTGGGCGATCTGGCGGCACACTTCGCGGGTCGCGGTGTTGGTCCGAAGAATGGCACCGCAGACGCCCTTGCGCAAAAACATCTGCGTAAAGGTCTCACCGGAGTGGCGGGCACGCTTGCCCGCCAGGATCATCAGATCCAGTCCCAGGGCCCCCAGGCCGGTGGAGATCCCATACAGCAGAGCCCCATCGAACAGCGAGGCCAGGCGCGGCTCATCAGTGTAAAGGCAGGCAATGTTGGTGGTGGAGCGGCGACCCACACGCGGGACATAACGAACCGCATTGGCCGCGGCCAGCACGCGCTGGCGCACTTCGGTAGAGATGGCGTGGTGGTTATTAAGGACGCGCGAGACCGTGGTGATGGAGACCCCGGCCAGCTTGGCGACTTGGCGAACGGTAGCCATAAGAGGGTCCTGAACAACAGTTTGTGCAACTGTTTACAGACCACAATATGCCGATATCTCTTTTCGATCAACTAATAAATGTAATAATTCGCGAATTCAGACCTCGTTAAATGCCGCATCTCCAGAAACTTACGTGTCACTGGCCGCGATTAGAAGACCCTTTGCCTGGAGGTGCCGATCGATGGTCTAATCCCGGCTGGCGGCCAGATCCTGCGTCCGGCGCGTCTCCCGCTTGCGGTCGTTTTCCTTCAGCATCCGCTTACGCAGGCGCACCGATTTGGGGGTGATCTCCACCAGTTCGTCTTCCTGGATGTATTCCAGGCAAGTCTCCAGGGGCATCTCCCGGGCCGGACGAATGCGGGCGGCATCGTCCTTGGAGGTGGTGCGCATGTTGGTCAGCTTCTTTTCCCGCGTCACGTTGGCCACGATATCGTTGTCCTTGCAGTGCTCGCCGACCACCTGGCCCTCGTACACCTGTTCACCGGGCTTGACGAAGAAAAAGCCGCGGTCATACAGGCCATCCAGGGCATAGGCCGTCACGCGCCCGGTTTCGCTGGCGATGATCACGCCCTGCTGGCGCTGGGGAATGGGGCCCCGGTTGGCCGCGTATTCGTGGAAGTTGTGGTGCATCACGGCCTCGCCCTGGGTGGCGGTGAGCATCCGCGAGCGCAAACCGATCAGCCCGCGGGCGGGAATGGTGAACTCCATGTGGACGTAGCCGCTGGCCCCCGACTTGGCGTCCAGCCGGTTCAGTTCTCCGCGGCGCTCCCCACACAGAGCCATCACCGTGCTCTGGCAGTCTTCGGGGCAGTCCACCGACAGCAGTTCGATGGGTTCGAGTTTCTGCCCGTCCACCTCTTTGAAGATCACGCGCGGTTTGCCGGCCGAAAGCTCGAATCCCTCGCGGCGCATGTTCTCCAGCAGGATGCCCAGATGCAACAGCCCGCGGCCCGAGACCTCCCACTCATCCCCCTGGCCGAAATCCACGCGCAGGGCCACGTTGGATTGCAGTTCCTTCACCAACCGCTCGCGGATCTGGCGGCTGGTGACATAGGTGCCTTCGCGTCCGGCAAAGGGGCTGTCGTTGACCCGGAAGGTCATGGTCAGGGTGGGCTCATCCACCGCGATGGGTTCCAACCCCTGGGGGTTGTCCAGATCGGCGATGGTGTCGCCGATCTCCACCGGGTCCAGGCCCAGAACGGCACAGATGTCACCCGCGCTGGCCTGGGGCACCTCCTTACGGCCCAGCCCTTCAAACGTCAGCACCTGCAGCACGCGCTGACGGGTGAGCGAGCCGTCCCGGGCCACCACGGCCACGTTCTGGCCGCCCTTGATCACCCCCGCGTGCACCCGGCCGATACCAATGCGGCCGACGTAATCGGAATAATCCAGCGTGGTCACCTGCAACTGCAGCGGCGCCTCGATGGTCACCTGCGGCGGCGGCACGTGCTTGATGATGGCCTCAAACACGTCGCGCAGATCTTTCTTTTTCTCATGGATGTCCGTGCTGGCCCAGCCTTCCCGGCCGGAACAGAAGATCACCGGGAAGTCCAGGGCGTGATCGTCGGCATCCAGGGCCACCAGGAGGTCAAAGACCTCATTGACCACGAACTGCGGCCGGGCATCGGGCCGGTCCACCTTGTTCACCACGACAATGGGCTTTAAGCCCGCCTGCAGGGCCTTGGACAGGACGAAACGGGTCTGGGGCATGGGCCCGTCGAAGGCATCCACCAGCAGGAGGGCCCCGTCGGCCATGTTCAGCACGCGTTCCACCTCGCCGCCGAAGTCCGCGTGGCCAGGGGTGTCGATAATGTTGATCTTGTATTCCTGGCCGTCCAGCGCCGTGTAGGAGATGGCGCAGTTCTTGGACAGGATGGTGATGCCGCGCTCGCGCTCGATGGGGTTGGAATCCATGATCAGCCCGTGCTGCCCCCCCGCGAGCTTGTCGAGCTGTTCCTGGCGGAAGTTGCCCGACTGATAGAGCAGCCGATCCACCAGGGTGGTCTTGCCGTGGTCGACGTGGGCGATGATGGCGACGTTGCGGATTTCGCGGGGCATGAGAATCGTTTTCCGGCCGGCAGGGTGGGCGGCTGAGTGCTAGCCCCCATGGCAGGGGCGTGATCTGGGGCGAGCCCCATATTGTAACACACATCGAGCTTTAGTTTTGGGTTTTCGTTCGGCGGGTCGTTCCCTCGCCTTTCGCCCGCCGGCTTCGTCCCGTATCATCGCTGTATTCGGCCCTCGATCAGGAGCCCCTATGACTGCCGCCCCGACCCAGCCCGCGGCCGACTCCGCGGTTCGTATCGCCCGCATTGAAATCCACCCGCGGCCCGATCAGCCCGATCCCTTGGCCCAGGGGGCCCTGGGCGAAGTGCGGCAGATCTGCCCGGCCGTCCAGGGGGTGCGCAGCAGCCGCGTTTACCTCGTCGAGGCCCCCCTGGATGACCCCGCCATCCAGGCCGTGGCCCGGGAGCTCCTGGCCGACCCCGTCACCCAGCAGGCCGTCATCGGGGCGGCCGAGGTCGGCCCCCAGACGGTGCTGATCGAAGTGCACTACCAGCCCGGCGTGATGGACCCGGTGGCCCAATCCACCCGGCAGGCCCTCATAGAAATGCTGCCCCACCTGGCCGCCGCGAGCGTCGAGGTGCGGACGGGATTCCGCTACGATTTTGACCTGGCCGACCCGGCCCAGGCCGCGGCCTTGAAGCCTGAAATCTGCGCTTTTGCGGAACGGGCCCTGGCCAACACGGTGATCCAGGACATCTACGCCCAGCCCTTTCACCCGGAAACCTTCCCGCGCGGTTCCACTTACGCGCCGCAGGTGCGGCAGGTGGCCCTGCGTGAGCTGGACGATGCGGCCCTGACCAAAATGTCCCGGGAAGCCCACCTCTTTCTCTCCCTCGAGGAGATGCAGGCCATCCAAACCTACTTCCGGGGGGTGGGGCGAGACCCGACCGACATCGAACTGGAGACGCTGGCTCAGACCTGGAGCGAGCACTGCGTCCACAAGACCCTCAAGAGCACGGTCTCGTACCGGGGCGAATCGGCCACCTTCCATCCCGAGGGCAAACCCGGGCACACCGTCAACGCCGATGGGTCTGTAACCATCCAGAACCTGCTCAAATCCACCGTCGCTGCGGCCACCCACCAGCTGATGGAAGACGACACTTCCGGGGTCCGGGGCTGGTGCATCAGCGTGTTCAAGGACAACGCAGGCATCGTGCGTCTGGATGACACGGATGCGGTGTGCATCAAGGTGGAAACGCACAATCACCCCAGCGCCATCGAGCCCTATGGCGGCAGCGCCACGGGCATCGGCGGGTGCATCCGGGACGTGATGGGGACGGGGCTGGCGGCCCGGCCGATCGCCAACACGGACGTGTTCTGTGTCGCTCCGGCCGATGCATCGGAGTTGCCCAAGGGGGTGATCCACCCGCGCCGCATCCTGCAGCAGGTCGTGGCCGGGGTGCGGGACTACGGCAACCGCATGGGCATCCCCACGGTCAACGGGGCTGTGTATTTCCACCGCGATTTCCTGGGCAACCCCCTGGTCTTCTGCGGGTGCATCGGCCTGATTCCGCTGGACAAGTGCTTCGGCCAGGTCCAGCCGGGCGACCACATCATCGCCCTGGGCGGCGCCACCGGCCGCGATGGCATTCACGGGGCGACCTTCTCCTCCGCCGAACTGACCGACACCCACGCCGACGAGTTCAGCCACGCCGTGCAGATCGGCAACGCCATCACGCAGAAAAAGACGCTGGATGTGAT
>JAJXSS010000452.1 GCA_021784455.1 Planctomycetota bacterium | reverse complement strand
GGCGGATGACATGGGGCTGGGCAAGACGATCCAGGTGCTGGGGTTGCTGCTGCACTTGCGGGGGGATGGGAGGGGTGCCGGCCCCACGGGCCTCAAGAAGAAAGAAGAAGAAAAGAAAATGGAGGGGGCTACATTCCGGGGCCTTACGGCCCCGGCTACCAAGGAGTGCCGACCCTGCGGGCCTAAGGAAGACGAAGTGAAAGAAGCGAGGGGTGGGGCAAAGGAGGCTCGGAGGGTCGGACCGAGTCTGCTGGTGGTGCCGGCCTCGCTGGTGGCCAACTGGAATGCGGAGATTGGACGCTTTGCGCCCAGCCTGTCGGTGCTGACGGCCCATCCGTCGGAGATGGACGAGATAATGCAGAAGCGATGCCAGACGGCCGGTGGCCCGGGGCTCGAGGGCTGCGACCTGGTCATCACGACCTACAGCATGCTCAGCCGCATGCCCTGGCTGGAAAAGGTGTCCTGGCGGCTGGTCATTCTGGATGAGGCCCAGGCGATCAAGAACCCCGGCACGCGGCAGGCCCGGGCGGTCAAGGCGCTGGCGGCGGGCGGGCGGATTGCCCTGACCGGCACGCCCATCGAGAACCGGCTGTCCGATCTGTGGTCGCTGTTTGATTTTCTGAACCCCGGGCTGCTGGGCTCGGCCAAGGCGTTTGCCCGGCTGGCCAAGGAACTGGCCGGCCGGTCGGAAGAGAACCCCTACGGCCCGCTGCGCACGCTGGTGCGGCCGTACATCCTGCGCCGGCTCAAGACGGACAAGAGCATCATCGCCGACCTGCCGGAGAAGACGGAAGTCAGGGCCTACTGCACGCTGAGCCGGGCGCAGGCGGCCTTGTACGAACAGACCGTGCGCGAACTGGAACGGAAGCTCAAGGAAGCCGACGGCATCCAGCGGCGGGGCATCGTACTGGCCTACCTGCTGCGGCTGAAACAGATCTGCAACCATCCTTCGCAGTGGCTGGCCGATGGCGGTTTCGACCCGGCCCACAGCGGCAAGTTTGGCCGGCTGGGGGAAATCTGCCAGGAACTGAGCGAGCGGCAGGAGAAGGCCCTGGTGTTCACGCAGTTCCGCGAGATGACCGAGCCGCTGGCGGAATTCCTGGCGGGGGTCTACGGCCGCCGGGGTCTGGTTTTGCACGGGCAGACGCCGGTGGGCCGGCGGCGCGAGCTGGTGGAGAGCTTCCAGCGTGAGGACGGGCCGCCCTACTTTGTGCTGTCCATCAAGGCCGGAGGCACCGGCCTGAACCTGACGGCGGCGGCACAGGTGATCCACTTTGACCGCTGGTGGAACCCGGCGGTGGAGAACCAGGCGACGGACCGGGCCTTTCGCATCGGGCAGAAAAAGAACGTGCTGGTACACAAGTTCATCTGCCGCGGAACGGTGGAGGAAAAGATCGACGAGCTCATCCGCGACAAGGTGGGGCTGGCCCGGGATCTTCTGGATGGCGGCGGGGAGAAACTGCTGACCGAGATGGACAACGGGGAGCTTTTGCGGTTCGTGGCCCTGGATGTGCACCGGGCGGTGGAGGCGTGAACGGATCGGACCTTGGCTGGCACTTCTTATTGTGAGAGCAGTGGCTTCGCCCGCGCGCGGGCAGGTATAATGACTGCGAACCGGCGATCGATGCGGCCGAGGTCTGGATGATGGCCGCCTGCGCGAAAGGAGTCGCCTCGAACATGTGGTACTACCGCCCGTACGTTCCCGTCGCTCAGCGCCGCGCCAACGCGGCCCGCAAGATCGCCAAAATGCACAAGAAAGGCCGGCAGACGGCCCCGGTCTGCATCGCCGGGCGGAAGATCACGACCACCTTCTGGGGCCAGGCGTGGTGCGACAACCTGGAGTTCTACAGCGACTTCGCCAACCGCCTGCCGCGCGGCCGGACATACGTGCGCAACGGCTCGGTGATGGACCTGCAGATCCTGCCCGGCCGGGTGACGGCGCTGGTCAGCGGCTCGGAGTTGTACGAGATCGAGATCCGCATCAAGCGGTTCGGCCCGGCCTCGTGGCTGTGCGTCAAGAAGCAGTGCGCGGGGCAGATCGGCTCGCTGGTGGAACTGTTGCAGGGGCGACTGTCGCAAGGCGTGATGCAGATCATCACGCACCCGGACACAGGGCTGTTTCCCAAACCCAAAGAGATCAGCATGGAGTGTTCCTGCCCGGACTGGGCGGGCATGTGCAAGCACGTGGCGGCGGCAATGTACGGTGTGGGGGCGAGGCTGGATGAGAAGCCCGAACTTCTGTTTACGCTGCGCCAGGTGGACCACCTGGAACTGATCGAACAGGCGGGCCAGGGCCTGGCAGCGCCGGCGCTGGCGGCGGCCGGAGACACGGGAGCCAAGACGATCGCGGCCGGGGACGTGGCGGATGTGTTCGGCATCGAGTTGGACACGGGGGACGCCGCGGATGGCGCCGCGGATGGCGCCGCGGCGGCGAACCCGGCCAAGAGGCGTAGGCGCGGCAAGGCGGCAGGCGGGAAGGCCAAAGCCAAGCGGCGGGCCCGGGCGAAGGCCTGAACGGGTGGGATTGTTGCCCAGGTCAGACCACCGCTGTGCCGGCCCTGCGGGCCTGAAAAGTAGCCGTAAAAGGGCCCTGTTTCCGGGGCCTTGCGGCCCCGGCTACCGGGAGTACCGGCCCTGGGGGACTGAAGCCGGGAGCGGGGATCAGAGGAAGAGGACCTGGCGGGATTCGCTGATGAGCTTGATGAAGGTGCCCACACCAACGTAGTCGAGGTTGGGATAGTCGATCATCTCTTCGGCCTTGAGGCCCATGACGTTCATGGACATCTCGCAGATGTGAATGCGCACGCCCAGGTCGGCGGCATCCTTCATCAGTTCCTCAAGGGATTTCACGCCGCGCTGCTTCATGACGGCGCGGATCATCTTGGGGCCGATGCCCAGCATCTGCATCTTGGACAGGGGCAGGGCGCGGGAACCGCGGGGCAGCATCCAGCCGAACATGCGGTCGAGGAAGCCTTTGCGGGCCGCCTTCCGGGGGTCGCGCAGGGCGGCGCTGGCCCAGAAGGTGAAGAACATGTCCACCTGCATGTCGTAGGCCACGGCCCCCAAGGCGATGATGAAGGCGGCGATGGTGGTGTCGAGGTTGCCGCTCATGACGCCCAAGGCCAGGCGGTCATTGCCGGCGGATTTTTCCAGGGCATCCATGCGGGCGGTGAGTGTTTCGATCTGCTTCTGCACGGTGGGGTCGATCGTGGCGGTGGTCATGGGAAAACTCCTTGGTTCGAATACGGGGTTTCAGGCGGGGTCGGAGGCGGCCGCTTTTGCGGGGGCACTTACGGGGGTGGCCCAGCGGTGCAGGGCCAGAGCCAGGGGACGGTAAAGGGCGTGGGCGAACTTGGTCAGAGGCAGGAGGACGATCAGGTACATGGCCAGCACAATGTGGATCAGGAA
>JAJXSS010000045.1 GCA_021784455.1 Planctomycetota bacterium | reverse complement strand
GACTTGCCCTTTCGGCTCATGGTGCGCCAGTTGTCCGCTGCGGATGGGCCCTGGGGCACCCCTTACGGCGGCGTGGGTCTGGCCTTTACGGAACTGCTGTGCGACCGGGCCATTCTCAAAGAGACGGATAAGACGCTGTGGCTGGCGGCCACCAACGACCAGGACCGGCCCCTGGGCATGCAGCTTTACGGGCGGATCCCGGACAAAATGGCCGCCGCCGCCCAGTGGGCCCAGGCCCGGGGCGCCACCCTCATCGACATCAATATGGGCTGCCCGGTGGACAAGGTCACCAAGACCAACGGCGGTTCGAAGCTGCTGTGCGAGCCGGACCTGGCGGTGACCATCGCCCAAGCCGTGGTGCGGGCGGTGACCGTGCCGGTGACCTGCAAAATCCGGCTGGGCTGGGATGACACGTGCCTCGTCGGGCCGGAACTGGCCGTGCGCCTGGCTGATGCAGGCGTGGCCGCCATCACCGTCCACGGCCGGACCACGGCCCAGCTATTCCGCGGGTCGGTGCGCCTGGCCGGGATTGCGGAGGTGGTGGCGGCGGTGAAGAAACAATTTCCCGTCGTTCCCGTCATCGGCAACGGTGATGTCAAGACGCCCCAGGATGCCAAGCGCATGCTCGAAGTCACCGGCTGTGACGGCGTGATGATCGGCCGGGGGGCCCTGGGCCAGCCGTGGATCTTCCGCGATACAGCGCATTACCTGGCCACCGGCCGCCTGCCGGCGTCCATTCCCCAGGCCCAGCGGGCCCGCATTGTCCTGGGCCACTTTGACTCGTTGACCAGTTTCCGGGGGGAGCAGGCGGCCCTGAACATGATCCGCCAGCGCATCAGTTGGTATTCGCCGCACCTGCAGCCCTGGCCGCACCTGCGGCAGAGGGTGCATGAAGTGAAGTCGGCGGCGGAGTTCCGGGTGTACATGCTCCAACACATCGACGAGTTGCAGGCCGCCGGAGATCCCCGCCGGGTTGCCGGGGTCAGGTAGGTTCGACCCTGACCGAACATCTGGCACGATCGAAGGCCCCAACTGTTCGGCCAGGGCCGAACCTACGAAGAGGATTGGCGCGTCTGCGTGGGGCTGATGCCCATCAGGCGGCGGAAGGCCTTGTTGAAATGCTGGGGATCGGGCAATCCTACGCGCCGGGCGATCAGGTGTACGGGAAGCCGCGTGCTGGTTAACAGATGCTCGGCCAGCTCGATGCGGCGGTGCAGGCGGTAGCGCTGGATGGTCAGGCCGAAGCGCCGGCGGAACAGGCGGGCCATGTAGTTCTGCGTCAGGCCGACGCGATCGGACATTTCGGCAACGGAAACCGGCTCGGCCAGGCGGCTGTCGATGAGCGCGACCAGGCGATCCAGGGCGACCTGGGCGTGGCGGCCGGCCAGCGCCGGCCGGGGGTCAGCCGGGCGCGAGCCGGCTTGGGACCACATCGCAAGTTCAATGAGCAGTTCCTGCAACGCGGCTCCGGCGGCGGCCAGGGCCAGGGGTCTGATGCCGGGAGCCTGCGGGGCGCCTTGGGTCAGGTCGATGATGTGGCGGAGGCGCTGGGAGACGTAGGCCTGGCGGGCCCCCAGACGCAGGTGTAACGGCAGGCGCAGCCGCGGCCCGCCCGGGCGCGGGCCGAGCGTGAAATGGATGCACAGGTGGTGCCCCGGCTGGGGCAGGTGGTAGGCCGTGGGCTGACCCTGGGGTGACAGCGTCAGATCTCCGGGCGCCAGGGCGAACTCCCGCCGGCCGATGCGCCAGGTGCCGGCGTAGGCGTGCAGGTGCAGGGCCGTGTTGGTGGGGTGCCGGTAGACCACGGTAAAGTTGCGTTCGGACAAGGGAAAGCGGCCGGCCAGAAGGATTTTGGGCCGGGCGCTGACCGGCCAGCTCAGATGGGTCGGGGACGGTGGCATCTATGGTGAATTTATACCACCTGCGGCGTCTGTGTCCCATTGTCTGGCCGGGGATGGGCACTACGGTTGGGGGTAGAGCGGGCCGCCGCCCGCTTGGGAACCGTCCCGTTTTCTACCAAGGAATCCATCCATGCTGACCCCGGCCCAGATTGATACCTATCGCGACCAAGGCTACCTGCTGGTTTCCGGCCTGTTCCGTGCCGCGGAACTGGAGGCCATGGAAAGCGAATTCGACGGCATCATCACCCGCCGCCTGGCCAACCGGGCTCAGCTCGACGCCACCTGGCCCGGTACCTGGAAGAATTCCATGCCTCAGATGCAGATCGTCCACACCCACGATGTGCAGGCCTACTCGGCGGTGTGGACGCGGGTGCTGGTGCACGATGGCTTCACCCAAGTCCTATCCGAGCTGATGGGTTCGCCCAACGTCCAGTTGCACCACACCAAGCTGTTCCAGAAACCCCCGGAAAAGGGCGCGGCCTTTCCCATGCACCAGGATGCCCCCTACTTCCCCCACGAGCGCCACACCATGATGGCGGGCATCATCCACCTCAGTGATGCCGATCTTTCGATGGGCTGCGTGCGCGTGTATCCCGGTTCGCACAAACTGGGCCTCTTGCCGGAGGCCGACAGCCAGGCCCACTACCTGGACCCGGCCCAGTGGCCCATCGAGAAAGCCACCCCCTGCCCCGCCCGGCGCGGGGATGTGCTTTTCTTCCACTACCTGACCATCCACGGTTCGGGCCTCAACACCTCGCAGCGCACGCGCAAGACAGTGCTGGTGCAGGTGCGTGATCCGGCCGACCGGCCCACCGTGGACACCCACCGCTCCCATGCCCAGGGGCTCATGATGCGGGGCATCGATCCGCTGGTGAACAAGACCACGGCCGAGGGCACGCTGGGCTGGAGCCCCGTGGCCGAAACGGCGGCTACGGGCCGGTAGGGCCGCCCTGTGCCGCGGGCTGCCATCTTGAAACCCCTGCCGGGGCAGGAATAGAGAAGATGTGCGTAAAGATCAGGCCCTGTGCCCCGGGGGTCATCCGGGACCTGGGGTTTCGCGGGGGTGCTTTTTGACGACCAGCCGGCTGGCCGCCTGGCTGGGTACGAACGGGCGCGCCACCAGATAACCCAAAAGCGCTCCCACCACCACATCTGTCGGATAGTGGGCCCCCAGGAGCACCCGGGTCACCCCCACCACGACCACCATGATGATCGCCAGGGGTTTCAGCCGGGGATACACCACCACGAGAAACACCGACAGCACCACCGCCGCCATGGTGTGCCGCGAGGGCATGGACCAGAGCTGCGTGTTGCCGTGGCGGAACAGGTCCCAGGCGTGGGTCGTCAATCCGTTCGCGAAGTGATAGGTCTGCCAGGGCAGGACGAAGCCCCAGGGGTCGTTGGCCGCCTCGGGCCGGGGTCGGCCCACCAGGCTCATGATCACCACGCAGCCCAGAAAGGCCAGGCCCATGGCGGCCCACAGGTCCCACAGCCGGTGCCGACGCCGCTCATCGAGCAGGCCCATGAAGGCCGTGACCAGGACCAGGGAGGAGAAATCCCCCCATTGCTGGAGCGTCTCCAGGCTGCGGCGCAAATCGCCCTTCAGCGGCACGCTGCGGGCCGCGTGGCTGATGACGCCGTCGAAGGGCATCAGCAGGGCCACGGCCGCGGCTGTCAACAAGGTCAGCCCGGCGGCCCGGCGCCAGTTCCAGGGGGAAGGGGAATGCAGGTCGCTATCCGGGGCCGTGGGAGTCATGCGGGTAAACCTTGAAGAGCGGGGTGGGCGGACACGACAACGCGGCCGGTCGGGTGAAGAGTGCGGTGCGTCACCGTCCACCCCTCGATCTCTTTTGCCTCCACCCCCACCCCGACCTCCGGAATACCATTATCGGCGCTGGTCAGGTCCCGGGCGGGTACATGCCGCCACAACCCCACCCCGGCCCAGGGATTCGCCGGCAAGCCGATCTGCCAAAACCCTTGCCCCTGCGGAAAGCGCCGGGTGCGGCAGGTGGGGGCCCCGGCGTTGATGAGTGTGAGGTGTTCCAGCGCCGAATCCGGTGCGCTGAACTGCCAGGGCACATGCACATGGCCGTGCAGATACAACGTGCGGGCCGGGCAACCACGCAAGAGCGTGATCAAGCGCTTCTTATCCAGCAGACTGTGCCTGGGCCGGTGGTGCGTGCCCGGGGGATAGAAAAGAGGATAGTGGCACAGGACGATCAGGCCGTCGCGCCGCGTCAATGCGGCGACCTGCTGCCTGGCCGCCTCCATCTGGTCGTTCCCCAGCCGGCCACTGGCCGAGGTGAGGTAGGGCCGGGCCGCATCCAGGGCCAGAAGGTGCCAGCGTCCCCGCAGACGTTGAAAGTGGGGAAATCGCCCGGGCACATACCGGCCCAGGAGTTTCTCCAAGGTGCGCCGGCGCTGGGCCCGCCGGGTGTAGCGGTCGTGATTGCCCGGAACCGTCAGGGCAGGGGTCGTGCCCAGCAGAGCATCCAGGGTGTGGCGCACCTCCATGAATTCGGCCGGCAGGGCCGTATTGCTCACATCTCCGCTCAAAAGCAGCAGGTCGGGTTTCAGGCTCGCGGCCCGGTTCAGCACGGGGCCCAGCAGCCGCTGGTCGAACAGGAACTGCCGCCACGTCCACAAGGTGGTGGTCCCCAGCAGGCGCTTGCCCAAGAGCAACCAGGGTGGCAGAAAGCGCCGATAGGCGTGGATGTCGCCGATCAGAGCCAACCGCATCATGGAACTTTGGTCTTTTGTCACGATTCTCAGTTCACCGGGGCGGGCCGGGATACGCCTACGCGCTGCGTTAAGGGCCGAACCCGCGGTTCGTTTCTCCGAGGGTCAGGTCAGGGTCAGCACCCCGGTGAGGATCAAGAGGGCCACGGCTACGGCCAGGGCCACACGGTAGTAGCCGAAGATCGCCAGACCGTGGCGGTTGAGGTAGGCCACCATCCATTTGACCGAGATCACCGCGGCGATCCAGGCGAACACAAAGCCCACGGCCATGGTCAGCGGCCCGTAGGCGTGCAGGAGAATATGGCGGTGTTTCAGGCCTTCGTAGCCCGAGGCCGCCCCCAAGGTCACCACGCCCAGCAGGAAGCTGAACTCCACCGCGGCCGGCAGGCTCATGCCCACCAGTACCCCCGCGATGATCGTCACCAGGCTGCGGCTGGTGCCTGGCCACATGGACAGGCACTGGGCCAGGCCGATGATCAGGGCCATCTTCCAGGTCAAGGCCGTCATGTCAAAGCCGGTGGTGGGCTTGTCACCTTGGTGGTGGCGATACCAGGCCACGGCCAGGATGACCAGGCCGCCCACGCCCCAGGCCCCCACCATGGGCCAGAGCCGGAACAGATGGGCTTTCATCCAGTGCTCGATGAGCAGGCCCAGGACGGCCGCCGGCAGGAAGGCCACGAGAATGCACTGGGCCAGGTGCCGGCCCTGGGGGTCCTTGCCCATCAGGCCGGCCAGCATCTGCTTGATCCGCCGCCAATAGAGCCCCACCACCGCCACAATGGCCCCCATCTGCAGAAAGATGGCGTAGGCCTTGGCCGCCTGCTGGGCCGCGCGGGTGGCGTCCAGGCCCATGGCGAACTGGGCCAACAGCACGTGTCCGGCGGAACTCACGGGCACGTATTCCGTCAGCCCCTCGACAATCCCCAGGATCATGGCTTGCCACCAGTGCATGGGTTTCTCCTTCCCCCGCCGCTCGGAAATGTTTGCGATACCAACGAAAGCACCGACAGTACGCCACTGGCAAGCCTGGAGTTCAGCCCGGAGCGGGCCGGCGACGCCTGGCCGGAGGCCGGATTAATCGTCGATCGCCGGCCGCTGTATCTCTTCGTCCTGCTTCGCTCGCACCGGGATGGCGCTGCCGGAGGCAGGGCTCTGGTCGATGCCCGTAACGGCCAGGTAGGTCACCAGACCCAGGATGGTGACCAGAAAGAGCACGCTGGTTCCCACCGTGCCCAGGTTCAGCCCGCCCAGATTCCGCGGCTGGGACATCAGGTCCCCCAGCGAAGCGCCCAGGGGGCGGGTCAGGACATACGCCATCCAGAAAGCCGCCACGGCGTTGAGCTTCAGGCGGTAGTAGGCGAGGGTCACCGCCGCAATCCCGCCCGCGAAGATGAACGCCGAGTTCAGGTAGCCCCATCCCAGTTTTTCCGCCAGGAGATCGCCGCCGGAAGTGCCCAGGGCGAAGGTGAACAGGATGGCCAGCCAGTAAAACGTTTCGCGCCGGGTGGTGAAGATGGTGTGGATGGACAGGGTCTTCTCATTTGCGAACCAGATGATGAAAGTCGCGGCCAGGGCCACCGCGAAGGCGACGGTGGTAACCTGCAGTGGCACGCCCAGATTGTCCACCAGGTTGTCGCTGATCAAAGTGCCCACCACACTGATGAGCACCACGACCAGCCAGTAGAAGGCCGGAACGTACTTGCGCGCCCGGTACTGGAAGACCAGCGCCACGATCAGCAGAATGCTCATCACCAGGCTGGTGTAGGTCAGGCCCAGGCCCAGTTTTTCATTGAGCAGGTCCGCGGCCGTCTCGCCCACCGTGGTGGCCATGATCTTGATGATCCAGAAAATGAGGGTGACCTCGGGCACCTTGTTGAGCATCCGCCGGCCGATGTCCCGAGCCCCCGCCCCCGGATGGGGAATTGTGGAGGTCGCGGCGACCGGTGCGTGCGAAGCAAAGGAGTGGGCATTGGCTTCTTTCATAAGTCGATCCTTTCGCCGGTCGGGCAGGGCGCATGCATTCAACCAGTCTCAACGAGCCGCGATCATCCGGCCAAGCCGCGACCATCAGGGAGCGGTCTTCATGGATCCGGCCGAGCTCCCAGGTCGGGTGTCACTGGTCGCCCGTCTTGGGGAGACCTCAGCGCTTAAGGCCTGCCACAATGCCTTCGCCGATGGCCCGGGCGTAGCGTTTCTGCACCGCGGCGTTACAGAGGCGGGCATTTTCCGCCGGGTTGCTCATGAACCCCAGTTCGATGAGGGTGGCCGGACCCTGGCTGTCCACCAGCACGCGGTAGGGGCGCCGGTGGATTCCGCGGCTGGGAAAGCCCGCCGCTATCAGAGCCTTCATTTCGGCCCGGGCCAGGGCCTGCGTGCGGGCCGAGGCGCTGGGGGCCACAAAAACCGTAAAACCATGGATGCTGTGGTCGGGATTGGAGTTGGCGTGAATGCTCACCAGCAGGTCCGCATGCAGGCGGTTGGCCAGGGCCGCCCGGGCCTCCAGACTCACAAAGCGGTCCGTGGAGCGGGTCAGGCGGGTCTCGATGTCGTGCCGGGCCAGATACGCTGCCACCTCACGCCCGACCGCCAGGGTGATGTTCTTCTCCTGGTCCCCCGTGACACCGGTTGTGCCGGGATCCTTGCCTCCGTGGCCGGGGTCCACCACCACCACCCGCCGGGAGTGTTGCGGCGCCGCTGCGGCCAGAACCCGGCCGCCCGGGGCGAGACTCACCCCCAGCACCACACAAAACATCACGGCCTGAGTTGTGAACCAGCCCACCTGTGTGCGCATCATGCACCGCTTTCCTGTCCGACAAGCTTGCCCCGCCTGTTGCCCTTGGCCGCTGGCAACCCTGCCGCGTACACGGGTCGGCAGCCGCAGCGATTCTGCCAGGCGCCGGGCCAGCCCCAGCTTGTAATGCCAATGTTACGAGCCAGATCATGAGAAGACGATGAGGAAAGTTTTCCACCGGCCGCGGCCGCCGACATTGCCAAAACGCCCCAACACAGGGTCCAGGGCAGGTGGGACCAAGCCTTTCAATGGTTACTTCGGCACCGCATCCGCCGCAGGCGCCCCTCAGTTCGGTTCGCCCAGGCCATCAGGGCACTTCTCATGGTCCTCTCATAATGCGGTTTTCATACTGTAACCGCATCCGCGGGATCGCCGCGGCCTGCCGGATGTGCCGGCCGGACCCGTAGCCTTCCTGATAGGAGATCGGCCATGCCAGGGTGGTTTTGTCGAACGGCGCGGACGGCCGCAACGCCTGTGTTGGGCCGTAATGGTGGTATTCTCAAAGAACCATGCGTCTGCTTCTGATCGAGGACTATGCGCCGCTGCGTCTGTCGCTGACCAGCGGGTTGCGTGAGGCCGGCTTCGCCGTGGACGCCGCGGGCGACGGTGAAACCGGGCTGTGGCATGCCCGCGGAGCCGTGTACGACGCGATCATTCTCGATCTGATGCTGCCGCGGGTGGACGGGCTGACGGTCCTGGGCCGCCTGCGCGCCGACGGCTATAACCGGCCGATCCTGATCCTGACCGCCCGGGACACGGTGCCCGACCGCGTCAAGGGTCTGGACAGCGGCGCGGACGATTATCTGGTCAAACCGTTTGCTTTCGAGGAATTGCTGGCCCGGCTGCGGGCGCTGATTCGCCGGCAGTACGAGCAAAAGTCGCCCCTGCTGCACCTCGGGGACCTGGAGATCGACACAGCCGCCCGGCGGGTGCGGCGGGCGGGGGCGGAGGTGGAACTGACGGCGCGGGAGTATGTGCTTCTGGAATATCTGGCCTGCCGGGCGGGCCAGGTGGTGTCGCGCCGCGACATCTGGGAGCATCTGTACGAGTTTGACTCGCCCAGCCAGAGCAACGTGGTGGATGTGTACATTGGGTACCTGCGGCGCAAGCTGGACCGGCCTCCGGGGCCCAGTCTGATCCGCACGGTGCGCGGCAGCGGCTATCTGCTGGGGCCCCAGCCATGATGCGTTCCCTGCGGGCCCGGTTGATCGTGGGACTGGTGGCGGGGCTGGCGCTGCTGCTGGCTGGCTCGGGTACGGTGATCTACCTGCTGCTGGAGCGGGCCCTGGTGGGCGAAGTGGACCAGTCGTTGGCTGCCACCGTGCGGCTGGTGATTCCCCTGATCGAACTGGACGAAGGGCGGATTGATCTGGACCTGGGGCGCGTCCCGCTGAGTGAGCGGGCCAAAGCCCAGAATCTGGTGGAACTGTCCCAGGCGGACGGCGCGGTGGTGGCCCGGTCTCCCCTGCTGGGCGATCACAACCTGCCGCGGCTGGCGGGCAGCATCGACCACCCCGCCAGCCTCTCCTTCCGGCTGGCGAACGGGCAACCGGCCCGGGCCATGGGTATCGAGTTCACCTATCAGCAGGAGCATCCCGCCGCGGCCAAGGCCCCCTCCCAGCCGCTGGTGCTGGTGGTGGCCCGACAGACCACGGAACTGCAGGACCAGCTCAGGCACATGCGCTGGATTTTGCTGGCAGCGTTCGGGGGGATCCTGGTGTTGGCTTCCCTGATCGGAGTGGTCGTGATCAGCCGTGGACTTCGGCCGGTGCGCCGGCTGGCGGGTCAGATCGGGAGAATCCAGAGTCACAATCTCTCGGCGCGGCTGGCCGAAGAACACCTGCCGGCCGAACTGGTGCCGGTGGCGGCCGGGCTCAACGCCCTCCTGGGCCGGCTGGATGCGGCCTTCGTCCGCGAGCGGGCCTTCACCTCGGATGTGGCCCACGAACTGCGTACACCCCTGGCCGCCCTGCGCTCCATCACCGAAGTGGCGCTGGCGCGCGACCGCGGTGCCCGGGACTACGCCCAGGCTCTGGGGCAGGTGCAACCCGTGGTGCAGTCCATGCAGGCGATGGTAGGCAAGCTCCTGGCCCTGGCCCGCATGGATGCCGGGCAGATACCCCTGGCCCCGGGGCCGCTGAACCTGCGGCAGGCGCTGGCCGATGTCTGGGCGGCCTGCGGTGATGCCGCCCCCCGGAATCTGACCTTCGAAAACCTCCTTTCGGAAGACATCTTCTGCCTCGCCGACCAGGACCTTTTGAGCATCGCCCTGGTGAACGTTCTGGGCAATGCGGCCGAATACAGCGATGCCGGCGGCCGGGTCTGGTGTGCCGCCCGCCGAGCCGGGGATCAGGTGTCGCTGAGCGTCAGCAATACGGGCTGCCACCTGGACCCGCGGGATGCGCCCAAGGTCTTCGATCGCTTTTGGCGCGGGGATGCGGCGCGGACGGGCACCGAGCAGCATTCGGGCCTGGGGCTGGCCCTGACGCAGCGGGCCATCATCCTGATGGGCGGCCGGATCACCGCCCGGGTTGAGCCCCAGGGTGTGTTCAGCCTGGAAATTCATTTGCCGGCGGCCCCGGTCCCGGAACCGCGAGGCTAGGGGCGGGAGCCGGGCCTTGAGGCCGGCCCTGACCGGCCCGCCCCGGGGGGCAGCCCTATTCGTACTTGCGGATCACGCCCACCACCACGCCCTGGACCTGAATGCACACGGGCTGGACGAAGATGGGTTCGTAACGGTCATTGGCCGGCTGCAGGCGGATGCGGTCCTTCTCACGGTAAAACTTCTTGAGCGTGGCCTCGCCGTTGTCGATCAGGGCCACCACAGTATCGCCGTTCCGGGGGTTGGCCCGCTTCTCCACCACCACGTAGTCGCCTTCCCGGATGTGCTCGTCGATCATGGAATCGCCGCGCACGCGCAGGACGAAGCGCTCGCCCGCCCCGGCCCCGCGGCTGGGGGCAAAGACCTCTTCCAGATCCAGATACTGGCGGTCTTCCACGGCTTCGATGGGCTTGCCGGCGGCAATAGCGCCCACATAGGGCAGGCGCGTCTGGCGGGCCTCATCGGGAAGCTGGAAAGTGGGGTTAACTTCCAAAGAGCGAGCCTTGTTCGCCTGCCGGCGCAAGACGCCCTTTCGGATCAAGGCTTCGACGTGCTCGAAGATGGTGACCTTGCTGACGGCCAGTTCGTCGGCCAGCTCCTGCATGGTCGGGGAATAGCCGCGCGTCAAGCGCGAAGCCCGGATGCGGGTCAGGATGTCGAGCTGCTTGGGGGTCAGGCTGGCTTCTTTCGGAGGTGTCATGATGGGGGCCCTTGGCGTGAACGGAGTTCAGGGAAGCAGGCGATCCGCCGGCCGGGGGCGCGGCGTCGTTCGGGATGCCCAAAAAAGTGGCCGGATCGGGCGGCAGACCCACGGATCGCGGCGCCGGCCGGGCCGGTTCGTCGGCCGGGACGGGCAGATCGATGGGCACCACCAGCACCCGCGGCTTGCCGGCCGGGGTCAGCCGGTAAGTGGCGGCGTGGCCGGCAACCATTGTGTGTTCGAAAGAGTCCGGTAACCGCACGGCCTCGCCGAAGAAGATCGGCCGGGGCTCGGGCCGGGCGGGCCGTCGCCGGTGGCGGTAGCAGCCGGCCTGACTGGATGCCGATTCGGTATCCGGCTGCTGCGGGAGAGCCGAACCGACTTCCTGGCGCAGGCGCTGTCCCTGGACAAAGTAGCGGGTTTCGAAGTCGCCGCCGGGGCCCAAGGCAATCAGGGGGTTGGACATGGCTCGGTCGTCTCCCTTGGGGCTTGGCCTGGCCGGCTCCTCTATCAGTAGGGTGGCCGGGGATCAGGCTGACGGGTTGTGTTTCGACCGAGGGCATGGTGAGGCTTGAAACTTTGGGGGCCTTTGTGTTTGGTGTATGTTAACCCGAATTAAGACCGAACGTCAAGTGGCCCTTGAAAGCACGGATGCGGCCGGAGTTATGGCGCGTTGGCTCGAGGGAGCAGGCGCAAACAGCGGGGCGAGGCTCCAGATTTATCGGCCCCTGAGTTCGGAGTCGCGCATCGCGGGAGCGGTTGGGCCGGAACGTGGGGGTGGAAGCCCGATAATGCCAGAGAAGGTCGGCGCCGCGGGGCAAGCCCGCGGGCGCCGCCGTCCCGTCCGGCGACTAAGTTTCGGCCCAATGTGAAGTTAATGATTGACATTCCCAGCCGCGGCGGTAGCCTAGAAAGAGGTTGGCCGATGGCAGGTGGCTGTAAGTTGGCACGACCAGGGCGCCAGGAGAGGGGGGTGTTTCGGGGGATTTTCCGCCATCAGCAGCGGAAGCAGGGAAGCGCACATCCGCGATGGACGAAGTAAGTAAGCAGGATGGAACAATGCGGGAGGTCGGGGCGTAGAGATGGCCGGCCGCAAGCCGGGATGCGGCTAGTGCGGGCGGGTGCCAGCCTATAGTTAGCGTCGTGCCACATGCAGGTGGGGTCTGTTACCACCCGGGGCCCGGGAGAAAGCCGGGCAAGGCTCTGGGGGCCCGTGGTGAGGTGGGAGAGTCATGCCGGAACCGATTACCGTGGTCATGGTGGGAGCAGGGGGGGGCAGTGTCCTGTTGGAGCTGGCCCGGCGGCAATACCGCATCTGCAAGGAGCTCTTGGATCTGGTGGGCGGGGCGGTGGCCTTGGCGGTGTTCCTGCCGGTGATGGCCGTCTGTGCGGTGCTGATCAAGCTTTCGGATCCCAAGGGTCCGGTGCTGTACCGGCAGGTGCGGGTGGGGCTGAACGGACGGCTGTTCACGATCTACAAGATTCGCACGATGTATGTGGATGCGGAGGCGCACGGGCAGGCGGTGCGGGCGGGGGCCGAGGATCCACGGGTGATCCCGGCGTCGCGTTGGATGCGGCGCAGCCACGTGGATGAGCTGCCGCAACTGTGGAACATACTGCGGGGGGAGATGAGTCTGGTGGGTCCTCGGCCGGAGCGTCCGGAGCTGTACGAAGACATCAGCCGGGAGGTGCCCGGCTTTGAAAAGCGTTTAGCGGTCAAGCCGGGGCTGACGGGGCTGGCCCAGATCAAGAACGGGTATGACACGGACATGGCGGCAGTGCGGCGCAAGCTGGTGATGGATCTGCAGTACATTGACGGGGTGAGTCTGGGGCATGATCTGAAGCTGCTGCTGGCGACGGTGAGCAAGTTCCACGACAGCGGGGCGCGGTAAGGGGGGCGGGGGCCGGTCCGATAACCGGGCTGGGGCGAGCCGATGGCCGGTGTGGGCCGGTCCGGACGATTTTTAGAAGGCAGTGGCGGGGGATGGCGGCATAGGGTGGTCAAGCAAGGGAGTCCGGTTATGGCGGCAGGATGGGCAAGCGTGTCCCGGTGGGCGAAGCTGGCGGGCGGGTTGTTGCTGGTGGGGGCGCTGGCGGGCTGTCCGCCGACCTACCACGACTACGATGCCTTTCTGCGGACGCCGCGGCCCATCGTGGGCGGCAAGCCCTACGTGATTGAGCCGCCGGACACGATTCAACTGATCTGTCCCAACGCTCCGGAGCTCAACAATCAGACGCTGACCATCCGCCCGGATGGTTACGCCACGTTGTACCTGCTGGGGGATGTGTTCGTGGCCGGCAAGACGCCGACGCAACTGGCCAGCGAACTGGAGGAGATGCTGAACAAGTATTACGAGGATGTGACGGTGCAGGTGCAGGTGACGAATTTTGCCTCCAAGGTGTATTACATGGCCGGCGAGACGGCGGCGGGACGGCACCCCTACACGGGCCGGGACACGCTGCTGGACGCGGTGATCGGCAACGTGCCGCGCACGGCCTGGCCGGAATACACGGTGCTGCTGAGGCCCAACGAACAGGGCAAGTTGATCCGCCGCATGACGGTGAACATCAAGGACCTGTACGAAAAGGGCGATCTGAAATACAACGCCGTGCTGGAAGAAGGGGACATCATCTATATCCCCATCAATCCGTTGGCGGCGATCGGGGTGGTGGTGCAGAACCTGCTGTCGCCGGTCAGTCCGGTCCTGTCGGCGTACACGACGCCGGGCGGGGCGGCTTCCGCGGTGAAGGCGGCGTACTGAGTCAGGGGTCTGGGGCCTGGGGTTGAGGGTGCGGGGCCCAGGGGTCAGGGGTTGGGGTTTGGCGTTGGTGCGTGGTGGCACGCGACCCGCAAGACCTGAGATCTACGATGAACCTGATGCGGGAGTGACAGGGCATGGCTTGGCACAGGCCGACCAACGTCAATGAATGGGTGAGCCTGGTCTTCAGGCACAAGAAGAAGTTCATCTTCCCGGCGCTGGTGGTGATGATTGCCACCATCTGGTACCGCTCGGCGAGCAGCCCGCGGCAGTATTTTGCCGAGGCCAAGTTCCAGCGGGTGAACGATCCGGCGATGGTGGAAATGGGCTCGGGCACGGCGATGGCCAATCTGCAGGCGGTGCGGGCCCAGTTGTGGGAGGACATCACGGGCCGGGCGGCCATCGAACAGCTCATCAACGACCTGAAGCTGACCGAAGGGCTGCCCCGGGGGGCGGACAACGAACTGACGCGCGAAGGCCGGATTCGCCTGCTGGAGCTGGTGCAGACCCTGCGCCGGCGCATTCACGTTTATTACGAAACGCAGTCGGACCGCTGGGATGTGATCGTGGTCAACTTTACCGACCGCGACCCGGAGAAGGCGGCCAACATCGTCAACCACGTGGTGGACAACTACATTCGCAAGGCCCAGTTCCGGCTCACCGACATGCTGATGGGGGCCAAGTCGTTCTTTGAGGAACGCGAGGCCGCCTACCAGGTGAAGGTGGACGATCTGTCGCAGCGCAAGCTGCGTTTCGAGATGGATCACCCGGGCCTGATGCCCGATGATCCGGCCAACACGCGCACGCGGCTGACCGATCTGCGGGGGCAACTCGATGGCGTGCAGCGCACCCTGGCGGAGGCCACGGCCCAGCGCAACAACCTGCAGGCGCGGGTCAAGAACGAGCCGGACTACCTGGTCGAGAAGGAACAGGTGGTGAATCCGGAAGTGAAGGACCTGCTGGACCGCAAGCAGGCGCTGGAGGGGGAACTGGAGCAGCTTCGGGCCACCGGGCACCGCGATGCCCACCCCTTGAATCAGCGGGTGCTCGAGCGCATTGCCGCGATCGACAAGAAGATTTCGGGGATGACCAAGGAGGTGCTGGTGCCCAAGCTGCAGGTGCCCAACACCGGCAAGCAGGCCATGCTGTCGGACATCGACAAGCTCAGCGGCACTATCGCGGCGCTGGAGAAGGAGCGTAACGAACTGTCGGCGCAGGTGGAGCAGTACGAGGTGCTGGACCGCAACTTTTTCGCGGTGCGCAACGAGTATCTGCGTTTGGGGCGCGATCTGGACGAGGCACAGAATCAGCTCAATTTCTGGCAGGACAAGCTGCGGCAGACGGCCATGGCATACTCGGCGATGGCCAACCAGAAGGGCGTGCGTTTCTCGATCCTGCAGACGGCCACGGATACGAGCCTGCCGGTGAGCCCCACGATCTGGGGCATCGCCTCGGTGGCGGTGGCGCTGGGGCTGGCGGTGGGCCTGGCCCTGGTGGTGCTGTCGGAGCTGCTGGACGGCTCATTCCACAGCGTCGAGCAGGCGACGGACGGTCTGAAGCTGCCGATTCTGGGGGCGGTCAACGAGATCACCACGCCCGGGGCCGTGTTCCGCCAGCGGGTGCTGGGCTGGGTGGTGTACCCGGGCCTGGCGGCGGGGATGGTGCTGATCCTGC
>JAJXSS010000451.1 GCA_021784455.1 Planctomycetota bacterium | reverse complement strand
CCGATCTGCCGGGTCGATCGCGCAGGGGGAAAAGATTCTCCAGGCCCTGGTGGCCAGCGGCACGTGGCACATGGTGGGGTACCACAAGCGTTCCGACCCCGCCACGCGCTGGGCCCGGGGCGAGATCGACCGGCTCAAGGCCACGGGCGAGCTGGGCCAGATGAAATACATCCGGATTACCATGCCGGCCGGCGACTGGATTGCCGGCGGGTTCAACGACAACATCCGTGGGGAGGACGGGCCGCCGCTGACCTGGGACCCGCCGGCCCCGGATTTGGACGAGCCGACGAATGACGCGTATATCGCCTTCGTCAACTACTACATCCACCAGGTGAACCTGATGCGGTACCTGCTGGGTGAGCCTTACCACCTGACCTACGCGGACGCCAGGAACGTGCTGTTGGTGGGCGAAAGCGACAGCGGCGTCACCTGCACCATTGAAATGTCGCCCTATGCCACGACCCTCGATTGGCAGGAATCGGCCCTGGTGTGTTTTGAGAAGGGCTGGATTCGGATCGACTTGCCCGCCCCCTTGGCGCACAACCGGCCGGGAAGGGTAACCACCTTCAAGGACCCCGGTGGGGCGAATGCGCCTTTGGAGTGTGGGCCGCAACTGCCCTGGGTCCACGCGATGCGGCAGCAGGCGATGAACTTCGTGGCGGCGATTCGGGGCCAGGGTCGGCCCCCATGCGAGGCGGCCGAGGCCTTGGAGGATCTCAAGATCGCCCGGCAGTACATCCGACTGCGCTACGGCAAATGACCCCGGTGGCCAATCCCAAACAAGCGCAGACCGGATGTGGCGCATTTTGTACCGTTTGGCGCCGCAAATCCGAGAATACCCGAAACCGTCCGGATCGGTACACCAGGGTCTGATGAGCGGTAAACGGTGGAAATAACGACACTTACGGCGGATATGAAGAAGTACCCCCTAGGGGAGTCGAACCCCTGTTCGCGGACTGAGAATCCGCTGTCCTAGGCCACTAGACGAAGGGGGCGTTTCGTGGGCAGATAAGAATAGCGGAAATCGGCCTGATCCGTCAATCGCGCATCAACTTCCCCATCAACCTTCGCGTGGCAACCCCATCGGTTTGCTTCATTGTCAGGTCGCCAGCGTCTGCTTCAGGTCGGCCACGAAGGCTTGCACATCATTCGCCTGGGTATCCCAGGAGCACATCAGGCGGCACCCACCATCCCCGATGAAGGTGTAGAACCGCCAGCCGCGCTCGTGCATCATCTGCACCGCCGTCGGGGGCAGTTGCACGAACACTGCATTGGCCTGCCGCGGCTGCAGCAGCTTCACGCCGGGCACGGCCTCCAGTTCCTTCTCCAGCAGTTGGGCCATGCGGTTGGCGTGCCGGGCGTGCTTCAGCCACGCGCCATCGGTCAGCATGCCCACCCATGGTGCCGTCAGAAAGCGCATTTTGGAAGCCAGTTGCCCGGCCTGCTTGCAGCGGTGCTCGAACTCGAAGGCCAGTTCGCGCTTGAAAAACACCACCGCTTCGCCGATCCCGCCGCCGTTCTTGGTGCCCCCCAGAGACAGCACATCCACGCCCGCCTCCCACGTCAGGGCCCTGGGGGCCACGCCCAGGCCGGCCAGGGCGTTGGCCAGCCGCGCTCCATCCATGTGCAGATGTAGGCCGCGTTTGCGGGCACAGTCGGCGATGGCCCGAACCTCAGGCACCGAATACACGGTGCCCAGTTCCGTTGCCTGCGTGATGCTTACGACCCGGGGCTTGGGGAAGTGAATGTCGCTGCGCCGCGTGGCCGCGGCCTCGATAACCTCGGGCGTAAGCTTTCCGTGGTCGCCGGGAAGCAGGAGGATCTTGGTGCCGTTGGAAAAAAACTCCGGCGCCCCGCACTCATCGGTTTCAATGTGGGCGGTCTGGTGGCACAGGATGCTGTGATAGCTCTGACACATGGCCGACAGGGACAGGGCGTTAGCGGCCGTGCCGTTGAAGACGAAATAGACCTCGCACGGCGTCTCAAAAACCTGCCGGATCAGATCGGCCGCCCGCGTCGTCCAAACATCATCCCCATAGCCCGGCTGGTGCTGCTGGTTGGCCTGCGCCATGGCCTCCCACGCTTCGGGGCACATCGGTGCCCAGTTATCGGATGCGAACTGGCGTTCGCGCAAGACAGAATTGGGAGCCAAAGCCATGATCTAGAAACTCCTGAGAAAGCGGCCGCCGGTGCCTGTCGTGGCAGCGGGGAATTCTGCGACTCGGCAGGGCCTAATGGTTCGGGACGCCGAAAAACCGGCCTTGGCCACCGGTACGCCCCGAACGCAGGTGGGCCTGGATGCGGATGATGGATGCGTTTACCCTCCGCCGCAAGTCTGGAGGGAGCGATCCGCTTTGCAGGGCGATCAGCCGGTCCAGGGCCTCATCCAGCTTGCCCGCCTGCTCCAACTGCAGCGCCTGGGTATAGCCCGCTGTCTGTGGATTGACCACCCCGGCCTGGCCGGTAGCCGGGGCGACGGCGGCTCTGCCTACGTCCAGCACGGGCGATGGCGGCGCGTTGGTGGGTGGGCTGCCCGCCGGGGCCGGGGGGGCGGCATCGCTGCCGCCTGCATCTGCGGCCAGCATGGCGGCGGACAATGACGCGGCTGCCCTTGGCGGCGGTGCATTCTGCGCCACCGGATGCCGGGCCGCAGGCGGCCCATGAAAGCGGCCGGCGCCCGCGGGCGCCGGGGGCGCAGACCCACTGCTGTAGTACGCCCAGAACAAGGCGACCACCCCGGCAATAAGCAGCAGATTGAGCACGGCCAGCAAGGCGATGATCAGAGTGACGCGGCGGTCGCGGGTGCTTGTGGCGGCCGCTGCGGAGGGCGGGGCCGGGACCGCCTCGTCGGAGGGGCCAAAGTCCAGGGCGGCAGAAGGATGTGCAGCCGTGGGGGGCGAAGATGGGGCGGGCTGAGCTTGCGGGCCGCGGTTCTCCTCTTCCTCAAAGCGCAGCAGATGCGAACGCGGCGCGGCGGGCACCTCCGATTCCGGCGCCGGACGCCCGCCCGCCGAGGCGGCCCCCCCGGTGGCGGCGGAATCCTTAGCGGCCGACAGCGGCGGTTCGGAAGGCTTAACGGCGGCTCGCGCCGGGGGCAGCCGGTCCGCGGCCCCCCCCAGCACATCGCGCAGAAGGCCCGCCCCGAGGCTTCCAGGGGTCAGCGGCGCCGCAGCGGGAGCGCCTGTCCCGGCCGGCGTGGTGGCCCTCAAAAGGTTCGGCTTCGGGGCCGGACCAGCGGCTGGCACGGCGGCGTCTTGACCCTGAGCCTGAGCGGCCAGTTCGCGGTTGAGCGACTCCTGCGCGGTATCGGCATCCATCTGGGTCGGGTAAGACAGGCCCAGTTCATTACGGTCGATGACCTCGCCGAATGGTTCCGCACAAGCCGGGCAGCGGCGCTCGCTGGGGTTCACGTGGGCGC
>JAJXSS010000450.1 GCA_021784455.1 Planctomycetota bacterium | reverse complement strand
CCGACATCCTGGCCAATGCCGGCGGCGTATTCGTTTCCTATCTCGAATACACCCAGGAGACCCAGCAGGAGCAGATGGCCGAATCCGAGGTTCATGCCCGTCTGGAAGCCCGCATGGCGGAACGCTTCGATCAGGTGGTAGCTCACGCCGACCGCCGGCAACTGCCTCTGCGCGATGCCGCCATGGATCTGGCCGTCAAGGCCGTCTGCAACGCTGTCCTGGCCCGGGGCCTGCTGCCGTAGGTTTGGCCCCGGCCGAACGTCTGAGGTGTTGCGGGCGCGCCCGAACATCCGCCGCGGGTGATTCTTTTCGGCATGTCGCCTGCCCCTTACCCCTTACCCGGTAAACGTCGTATCATCCGGGCCATGAAGCTCTACACCAAGCGGGGCGATGACGGTTCCACGGGGTTGTTCGGCGGCCAGCGCGTGGCCAAGGACAGTTTACGCGTGGAGACCTACGGCACGGTCGATGAACTCAATGCCGCCCTCGGGCTGGCCGCCGTGGCCTGCCGGCATGAGGACCTGCGCCAACTGCTGACGGGCCTGCAGGCCCGCCTTTTTGACCTGGGTTCCGACCTGGCCTCCCCGCGGGCCCGCCAGGGGGCGGAAGAGGAGGAGGGTGTGATCCCGCGCATCGCGGCTCGCCACGTTCACGATGTGGAAAAGTTGATCGACCAGGTCTGGAACCCTCTGCCCCCCATGCAGACGTTTATCCTGCCCGGTGGCAGCGAACTGGCCGCCCGCCTCCATCTGGTCCGGACCATTTGCCGTCGCGCGGAACGCCTGTGTGTGGCCCTGGGCAAGGTTGAGCCCCTGGGCGATCACGTGGTGGTCTATCTCAACCGTCTGAGCGACCTGTTCTTCGCTCTGGCCCGCCGGGCCAATCAACTGGAGGGCGTGGAAGATGTGCCCTGGAAGAAGTAGGTTCGGCCAGGGCCAAACCTACGAAAACCGATCAATCCCTCTATGCCATGCCCGACCCTGCTCCCACCCGACCGCTGCCGCCTGCTGTGCTGGAAACCGTTCAGCGCTACTGGGGCTTCGACAGCCTGCGGCCGCTTCAGGGCCAGGCCATTGCCGCGGCGCTGGCCGGGCGGGATTCCCTGGTGGTTCTGCCCACGGGCGGGGGCAAATCCCTTTGTTATCAGGTGCCCCCGGCTGTGGACGGTGCGATTGACGTTATAGTCTCGCCGCTCATTTCGCTGATGAAAGACCAGGTGGATGGCTTGAAAGAGTGCGGTTACCCGGCCGCCTGCCTGTACGGCGGCATGGCCACGGGCCAGAGCCGCCAGGTCTATCGCGACCTGATGGCCCGGCGTCTGAATCTGCTGTTTGTCTCCCCCGAGCGTCTGGTGCTGTCGGGTACACTGGACATGCTCAAACGCCTCGACATCCGGCGTTTCGCCGTGGATGAGGCCCATTGCATCAGTCACTGGGGGCACGATTTCCGGCCCGAATACCGCAAACTCGCCTTGCTGCACGAGGAGTTTCCCGGGGCCAGCGTGCATGCTTTCACCGCTACCGCCACTGAGCGTGTCCGCCGCGATATCGCCCAGCAGCTTCACCTGCGTGATCCGGCCGTGCTGGTGGGCTGCTTCGACCGGCCAAATCTGATCTACCGCATCCTGCCCAAGGTGGATGTCGAACAACAGGCTCTGGAGGTAATCCAGCGGCACCGGGATGAGGCGGTTATCGTTTACTGCATCGCCCGCCGCGAGACTGAGTCTTTGGCTTTCTGGCTGCGTCAGCACGGCATCAAGGCCATGCATTACCACGCCGGCATGGAGTCTGCGGACCGGCACAAAGCCCAGGAGGCCTTCGCCAACGACCAGATCGACGTCGTGGTGGCCACCGTCGCCTTCGGCATGGGCATCGACCGCGGCAACGTTCGCTGCGTATTGCACGCTTCCATGCCCAAGTCACTGGAGCACTACCAGCAGGAGACCGGCCGGGCCGGTCGCGATGGCCTGGAGGCCGAGTGCGTTCTGCTCTATTCCCAGGCCGATGTCATCCGCTGGGAATCACTCATCGAAAAGAGTGCGGCTGAAGCCGAAGTCGAGGTGAGCGATGAGGTGGTTCAGGCCCAGAGGCGATTGCTGCACGATATGCGCCGCTATTGCGCGGGGCTGGTGTGCCGCCATAAGTTCCTCTCCGAGCATTTCGGCCAGCCCTATCCTAAAGACAACTGCAGCGCCTGTGATACCTGCCTGGAGGAAACCCAGGATGTGGAAGAATCCACGGTCGTGGCCCAGAAGATCCTTTCCTGCGTCGCCCGCACCGGCCAGCGTTTCGGGGCCGGCCACATTGTGGATGTCCTGCAGGGGGCCGACACCCAGGCCATCCACCGCTGGCATCATGAAGGACTGAGCACCTATGGCCTGCTCAAGCAAATGCCCAAAAAGGTGCTGCTGAGCCTGGTCTACCAGCTTCTGGACCAGGAGCTTCTGACCCGCAGCGATGGGGAGTATCCCACCCTGCTCCTCAATGAAGCTTCCTGGCAGGTGATGCGGGGCCAGCAGAAGATCAGGTTGATCCTGCCCCGGAAGAAGGTGCGTTCCCGGAAGGCCGCGGCCGGGGCCACGGCTGTGGAGACAGAGATTTCCTGGGAAGGCGCGGACCGGGGCCTGGCCGATCACCTTCGCACCGTGCGCCGCCAGTGGGCCCAGGAGCGGGGTGTGCCTCCGTACCTTTTGTTCCAAGACAGGACTCTGATTGAACTGGTTCGTCGGGGGCCAACAAGCGTGGCTGCCATGCAAGGCATCTATGGTTTAGGCAGCCGCAAGCTGGCTGACTTCGGCGAACTCCTGGCCGGTGAGATCCGGACCTATTGCGCTCAGCAGGTGCTGTCCGCCGCATCTCGCGATGCCGTCTCTGCGGAGTCGGGATCACAGGCTGGACCCGGGCAAGTTGCACCCGGACGGCCCACTGTGGCGCGTGTGAAAGCATTCCAGATGTACGCCCAAGGCGCCCAGCCCGAAGAGGTGGCCAAGGCTGTCGGGCAAGCCATGTCCAGTGCCTGGCAATACCTCGTTGAATTCATGAGTCAGCCACGAGCGGTCGACATTGGGGCGTGGGTCACGTCCCGGCAGTACGAGCAAGTAATAAAGGTCGCGGGCGAGCTATCCTCGCCGACACCGAAGGCCGTGTTCGATCATCTGGGAGAGAGTGTTCCTTACCAATTGGTGCGGGTGATTCTGGCCCACCGTCGGAACGTCCGCGCTTCATAGATTCGGGCTTGTTTGAACAACGGCGGGGAACCAACGGTCGCAAGCTGTTCACGCCAGCCCGACCCGACGACTTCGGCACTGCGGCATCGAGATCGACCCAGAATCCCTCCTTTACCACCGGCCATCGTCCGGTGGCGGCGGGGGGGGGGGGCTGCTGGCGAAGCTTATGAATCAGGCCCCGCATCGGCTCGT
>JAJXSS010000449.1 GCA_021784455.1 Planctomycetota bacterium | reverse complement strand
CCTACGTTGCCGGCCAGGGCCTGCTCGATGGGCGTGGTGACCAGTTGCTCCACCTGCCGCGGGCTGAGTCCGGGCGCCAGGGTCTTGATCTTCAACTGCGGATGAATGAAATCGGGATAGACGTCGAAGCGGGCCGTCACAATCGAGTAAATGCCGTAGCCCAGCAGCACACACGCCAGGGCGATGATGATGCCCCGGTGTACCAGGGCGAATTTGACGATTTTTTGCAGCATAGCCGCCTTACCCGGCCTTCCTGATGGTCGAAGCCAGTTGCATGTTGAGCAGCAGCTCGGCACCCCGGGTGACGATGCGCTGTCCCGCGGGGATGGCTTGGGGCGCAACGACATATCCGCGTGCCGTCGCTTCTATCCGGGGGAGCGCGGTGAGCCCGAAACGTCCGGCCCCCGCCTCGCAGTACACCCAGCGCTGGCCCTGCCACCAGATCACCGCGCTACGGGGAATGAAACTCCGGGGCTGGGCCGTGGCCATCCGGGGCACCTGTGCTGTCAGCGCCATTTCGGGGCGGAGCGAGCCGGGATTCTCCACCCGATACAGCACCGTCAGGCCGCCGGTCTGGCGGTCGGCCTGCCGGCCGATCAAGAGGAACTTGGCCTCCAGCCAGCGCCGGTGGCCCAGTGCCTGCACCTGGATCGTCCCGTGCGTTAGGGCCTGGGCGCTTTGGCCGGCCGGCAACGCCACCGCTGCCAGCAGCGACTGGAAATTCTCCACGCCAAAAAGAGGCTGGTGGGCGGCCACGGCCTGTCCCGGCTGGGCCAGAACCTGCGTGATCGTCCCATCGAGGAACACCGGCAGCGGCAACCGTCCGCCGGGCGCCCCGCCCGAGCGCAGATCCCGGGAAATCGCCGCCAGGTTTTGCGTGTCTGCCTCCACCCGCGCCGCGGCCTGAGCCTGGGCCGCCTGCGCCGCCTGGACGCGCTGTAGAGACACGGATTGCTCGTGGCGATAGAGCCCCTCAAGACGCTTGAGCGCCGCATCGGCTACTTGCTTCGCCACTTGGGCGGAAGCCAAATCCGCCTTGACTTGTTGGGCTTGCAGGGCCAACTGCACGCGCAGGGTGGAAGAGGCGGTCGGCCCGATCGCTGCGATCGCCTGGCCGTGGGCAATTTTGTCTCCCAAGTGCGGCCAGGGCCGGTCAGTCATCGCCTCCACCGTCCCGGCCAGCGGCGCCGCGACGATGAACTGGTGGTGCGGATCGGCTTGGAAGACACCGGGCAGTTTCAGTATCGGTTGATAGGTCACCGTCTGAACAGCGGCGATCTGTAGCCCCAGGGCGCGGCTCTGCGCCGCCGTCAAGTGCACGCTCGGAGCGGGGGGGGCTGGTTGCGTCGCCGCGTCACCGTCAGCGGCGGCTCCGGCAGATAGGGCCCCCAGCGCTGCCGACACCAGGATCAGGATGGATACGTTGGGCAGGATTCTCATGGTCGGACCTCGAGGGGCTTCGTCGGCGTCGCGGCCAGCGGGCGCTCGACCGCATCCTCCAGTGCTCCCAATGCGGCCTGGGTTTGGGCCAGGGCATCCAGACGGGCGCGGGCGGCCACGGCGGTCTGGACCTGGGCGCCCAGCAGCGCCAGGCGGTCATCCTGGCCCGCGGCCAGGCGATGCGCGATGGTACGCTGGGCCGCTTCCTGGATGGCCAGGAGGCGGTCGGCCTGGGCCAGTTGCACCGCCGCCGCCAGGTAACTGGCCCGGGCCTCTTCGAGTTGGCCAATCACGCGGGCCTGCAGGGCGCGAAAAGCCACCGCGGCTTGATGCCGGCGGGCCCGGGCCTGGGCAATGGGCCCCTGGTTCTGGTTCAGGAGCGGCACTTCCAGGGTCAGCCCCAGGATGTAATGGTCGATGCCCTGGTCCCACTGATAGCCCGGGCCCAGGTCCAGGTCGGGATACTGCTTGGCGACCTCCAATTGCAGCGCCGCTTCGGCGGCGGCGTACCGGGCCAGGGAGGCACGCACATCCAGACGATTGAGCAGGCCTGCCTGCTGCAACCGGCCTCTGAGAATGGTCTGGGGTGCGGGCAGGTGGTCCAATTCGCCCCTGTCCAGGGCCAAACCTTTCAGGGCCGAGACGGGCAGCCCGATGGCTGCGGCCAGGGTGGCGCGGGTTTGCAGCACCTGGCCCTGGGCCGCGGCCAAGGCCAGTTGCGCCTGGTTGAGCGCGATGCGGGCGTTATCCACCTCCACCACGGAGATTTGTCCGGCCATCAGTTGGTGTTCGAGCATCTGCACCAAACCCGCTCGAGCCGCCAGTTCGCGGCGCCACAGAGCCCGTTCGCGCCGGGCCACCAGATGCTCCATCAGGGCCCGGCGCAGACGGCTGCGCACCTGCCAGGCGGTCTGGGCCACCTCCAGGCGCGCCGCCTGGGTCAGGGCTTGAGCCTGGGCAATACGGTCGGAACGCTTGTGGGCGGTCTCGATGGGGAAGTCGAAAGACAGGCCCATGGTCCAGGGGGAGGGGGCCTGCGCCAGGGGTTCGGAATATTCCGGGGCCAGGCTGACCGTGGGGTTGGGGTGCTCCCCGGCCGTGATGATCGCGGCCGCAGCGCTGGCCGCGGCGGCCCGGGCCTGCGCCAGGTCGGGATTGAAGTAGAAGGCGGCCAGCGTCAAGGCCGGCAGGTCAAAACGCGCCGGTGGCCATTGTGCTGGCTTGAGGGTCATCTGGCGGGCAACGAAGGCCCGCAGGCCGGGGTCATCCAGGCTGCGGCGGCGGAAAGCGGCCACGCTGGCCACAGGATGCAGCGGTTGGGGGCGATAGGCGGCACAGCCGGTCAGGGTCAGGAGCAGACCGCAGCAAAGAAAGAGTCTTGGCGCTCGTGACATGGTGGGGACCAGATGTCCCGGACTGGCGACAAGGCAGCCCACATGGGTAGCCGGGGTGATTTCTCTACCAGCCAGTTACGCAATCTTAGGGCGGCCGGTTCGCAAACGCGGGGGACTGGCCCATTACGCGAGCGGTGAAGCACCGGCGCCGCGTCTGCACAAGGCCATGGTGCCGGCAGTCGGGATGGCAGGGCCATCTGGGATCGAGCCCCAGGCCCGAGTTCACGTAGCGCCTGAGGAAAACTGCTGAAATGGAGGCATGGCCAGGCGGCGGCGGAAAATGACGGTGAAGGTGTCCCACTCGTTTGCCGAGGCCGATGCGTCGGACCGGGAGTATTACGCCTCTCTTTCTCCCAGCCAGAAGCTTGCCCTCGTCGAAACCTTGAGGCAGCAGGGCTATGAAATCATCCCCGCCTATCATGCTCACCCAAGACTTCCGCGACATGCTTGGCCTGTTCCTAAAGCACGGTGCTGATTTTCTGCTGGTGGGAGCTCACGCCTTAGGGCGCGCTCAACAATAACCTGAACAGTTGATCTACCGGGGCGTAAGCGTGTAGTTCCAGTCTCCATGGAACGCGTGGGCGGTCAAGTGCAGGGCCGC
>JAJXSS010000448.1 GCA_021784455.1 Planctomycetota bacterium | reverse complement strand
CCGGCTCGTAATATTGCCGGAACAGGGCCGCATTCAAGTTCGAATCGTTCTCCCCCTGCCACCACACCACGCCGGTCAAGGCACACGGTCGCAGCGGCGCCACCAGGCCGTTCCACACAAAGCACGACCCTTGCCAGTCGGAGGGCCTTGGCCAGGCGTAGCGGTCGGGCAGGAAACTGGTGACGGTGGTCCCCGCCTTCCTGAGCCACGTGCCGGCCAGGCTGATGACCTTGCCGTCCGGCCCCGACAGTTGCAGGCGGCCCACCACATTCAGGTTGCCATGTTGCGCCGCGGCGATGCGACCCACGAGCACCTGATTGCCCGTCTGCCGCACCTGGAATGTGTAGCGCCGCGGGGTGAAGGTGCCTTCACCCGACCCGATCTCCTTGCCGCCCAGCCACCAGGTGTCGAACGTCTCGATCCCAAGCTCCCGGCCGCCGGTGACCGCCAGCGTGACCTGCTGGTTCGCCCAGTCCGCCGGAAGGGTGATGTGCTGACGCACCCACATCACCCCTGAAAAAGGGCTCCAGCGCGGCAGTTGCACTTTCTCCCAGCCCGTATCATCCAGGTCCGGCTTCTGCCACTGGGCGGCGGTTCCCGGATCGTGGGCCTCCAGCAACGCCTGAATCCCCGAAGGTTTGGCCAGTTCCGCCAGCCGCTGCTGGCGCTCGGCCTGTTGGCGGCTGAAGACCGGATCCTGCGCCATCAGCTCCGGGCCAATGAACGCGTCAATGGTCTGCGCGCCCCAGGAGGTGTCAATGAGGCCGATCGGCACCCCCAGGGCTGACCGCAGGCACCGGGCAAACTGCCAGCCCACCGCGCTCATGTCCTTGGTCGCGTCCACGTTGACAAGTTGCCATGGCCGGGCCAGAAAGAGCTTCTGCGGCTCGTTCGCGGGGACCTTGGGGAGGCTTAGTACGCGGATCTGCGCATCGTTCATCGTGGCCATGGTGGCCTTGTCGAACACCTCGGCCGCCCTCTGTTCCATGTTGGACTGCCCGGCCAGCAGCCATACATCGCCACGCCATACATCCTGCGCCTGCACCTGACGGTCGCCGGCCGTCACGCGCAACACCAGCGGCCCGCCCGCCGGACGCGCCGGCATCTGCACCTGCCAGCGCCCGTCGGACCCGGCCGTCGCCGTGGCTTGATCCTCTCCCAGACTGACCCGCACCGTCTGACCCGGGGTGGTCCAGCCCCAGATGGGCACGGGGCGGTCGCGCTGCACCACGGCATGGTCCGCAAAAAGCGGATGCAGCAGCGGCCGGTCCGGCGGGATGGCCGCCTGCACACCCGCCGCGCCAACCCACGCCACGGCGCACATCATCAAGCACGGCAGATAAGGACGCATCCGCTTCTCCTTTCGCCCGCAGACTGGCCCACGCCAGCCAGGGCTCTACCATGATTTCTCCGGCATCGGCCAGTCGTCCGTCCGAAACGGGGAAGCCGGTAATCCTGTGCCGTTGGTGAGGTTGCCGATGGGATTCATGGCCCAGGCGTAGCGCACCGCCACGGGCACGGGCACCTGGGCCGCATGGACCAGCACCTCGTTGCCGACGATGGTTGCTTGGGCCCAGACAAAGTGCCGATCCGCGCCGGCGATGGCGAAGCCGCTGAGTGCCTTGCCATCCTTGCTACGCAAGCCACCCCCCACATGATCAAAATGAATGCGGATTTGCCCCGGCTCCACCGCGGCGTCGCGATAGAGCGGACCGCTCCATTCGCCGCCGCGGCCATAGGCCAGCGCCAGGGCCGCCCCGGCCAGACGGTCGCCCAGATCACGTTTGTCGGGAGGATGCAACAGGTGCGCCGCCCCGATGTCCGTCGTGACCACTAATCCGACATTGGGCACCGACGCAGCCGTCAGACGCTGGGCTTCGCGCACCAGAACCCACCCGTCGGCCCCTGCTTCCGGCTGCTGGGGTTTGGGATCCCCGAGGTTGGGCAGTTGCACCACCAGGAAGGGCAGATCACCCTGTCCCAGACGCCGGCGCCAGTCGGTGATCAACTCCGTGAGCGTGTGGCGATAATACAGCCCGGACCAGGTGCTGTACTCGCCCTGATACCAGGCAATGCCCTTGAGACGCAAAGGAATCAGCGGCGCAATCATGGCATTGTAAAGCACCGTCGGCGTGCTGAGCTGCGCCAGGCGCACCGGCAGGGGCGGAGCTTGACTGAAGTCCACCGAGGGCGCGTAACGCCAGTCCCCTTCCAGATCCATACGCCGCGGGCCGTCCGCCAGGTACATCTCGCTGGGCCGCGGTTTCACCCGCGACACCGTCCCGATGCCGCAGTACCGGCCGCTGTAACCGGACACCCGAATAACGATGACGTTGGCGCCCGCGTGCAACAGTCCCGGCCGCAGCCGATAGGTGCGATCCCCGGGGCCCGGCCTCAGATCATCGCCCACCTCTTCGCCGTTAACCCAGACGGTATCGTGATCCTTCGGAGCCCCGATGGTCACGGTCCCGCCTTGGGCCCCCCAGGTGGCATCCAATCGCACCGTCTTCCGCAGCCAGACCACCCCGGCGAAGTGCGGCAACCAGCCGCCCCCTCCCCACACCCCGGGCAGCTTGATGGTCTTCCAGGCGCTGTCATCAAACACCGGGGCGAACCATGGCGGCGTGGCCTTGTGCCCCGGCTCGTAGGCCGCGATCCACCGCCGATAAAGCGCTGTCCAACTCGCCCCGTGGCTCTGCCGCTCCTGCCAGCGCATGCGCGCAAACATCGCCAGCAGGGCGTCCAGATTGCCCTCATGATCGCTGCCGGGGATGAACGGATTGTTCACACGCGGGTCGGCCAGCAGGCTGTCCAGACTCATCCAGGCCTCGGCGATGGTCCCGCCCACGGCCGATTCCACCAGTCCCACGGGCACATGCTCTTCCCGCATCAACTTCAGACCCATGTAGTAGGCCGCCCCCGAAAAGTCACGGGCACTGTCCGGTGTGCATGGGCTCCATACCAGCGCCGCGCTGGCCCGCGGATCCACCGCGCCCCGGTCCGGTACCTTGCACAAACGCAGATGCGGATGCGTCGCCTTGGCCACCGCCTGCGCCCCATCCTGACAGGCCCGCAGCGGCAATTCCATGTTGGACTGCCCCGAACACAACCAGACATCCCCCATGAGCAAATCCCCGGCGTGGGCGCGTTCCGCCCCACCGGTCACGTCCAGCTCGTAAGGCCCCCCGGCCGCCTGCGCCGGCAGATCCGCCTGCCAACGCCCATCCGGTGCGGCGCGGGCCTGCACGCTGACCGGCGCGGCCAAGGCGCCGCCCGCCAAGGTCACCGTCACCACCGTGCAGGGTTGGGTCCAACCCCAGACATCAATGGGCACACCGCGCTGCAGCACCGCATGATCGGAAAAAATCGGGCTCAGCAGCGGCAGTTCTGACCCGCCGTCCGGCCCCCCCGCCGGCTCGGCCCGCACGAGGCTGGCCGCCGC
>JAJXSS010000447.1 GCA_021784455.1 Planctomycetota bacterium | reverse complement strand
GCTGAGGCGTCATGTTCGACCTCCCTGTCGGTCCGACAGGGAATCTCATCGGACAGAGAGGCTGGAACACTTGAGCGTCAGATGCGCTGTAGTGCTAAGCGATTCCCGTATAGGTCGTGCAAAGGCTTGTAGGCAGACTGAATGCTGTATAGCGTGCTGGTCGGGCGGCCATTCTTGACGTAATACCCCTTGGCAAAATCCCAATAAGCGACAAACAACTCATCCATCGTTAGACAGGCTGCGGGGGGCCCGTCCCTGTCAGCGTTCTGAACCGAGGCAGACGGCGCAAGCTGCCGGCGATTGGCTAGCCATTCACTGATCTGGCGCTCGTAGGCGGCTTTGCTCTCGTGGCTGCCATACGGGCCAAGGTAGATGTCGTGCCCGTTGAGGGTAACGATGGCTTGCCGGGAGCGTTTGTGGAGGCGGTAGGCGGGAAGTTTCTTCGTGAGCTTGGGCATGAGAGCGACCCTTTCATCAGGACCAAAACGGTACATACCGTTTTGGCTCGGACTTCTGGGCCGCTCTGCCCAACGCGGGCAGGTACGCTAAGTTGCGTTCAGACAGGCATTTCCAGTCAATCGGGGTGAGTGGATTTGAACCACCGACCTCTTCGTCCCGAACGAAGCGCTCTAACCAAGCTGAGCTACACCCCGTCGTCGTGAGGCGAATCCTGCTTCTGGCCGCGGATCGGGAGCCGCGGAAGTCGAATATTGTAACGCCCCTGGGGGGTTGAGGCGAATCCGATTCAGCCCGTGGGAGTCCGGGAGTCCGTGTTGACCCCGGTTGAGCGGGGTCTTTCGCCAATCCCGCCCCGGGCCCGTTCATCGGCGCGGGATGCCACCGCATCCCGCAGCGCCGGGTAAGAGTGGTGCAAGACTGCATCACCGCGGCGTCAGATGGTGTACCTCCCCGGCGGTCAGGGCCACTACCTGGCCGGTGGTGGCCAGAAGCAGGGCCCCGGCCTCGTCGATGCCCTGGCAACGCCCCTGGAAGGCCCGACCGCCGGATTCCAGGGTGATCCTTTCACCTCGGTAAGCCAGGCGGGCGGTGATGGCCGCATGCACGGCCGGGCTCAGGCCGGCGGCTTGAAGCTCGGCTAGCCGCCGGGCGATGCCTTGGGCACAACGGCGGATCAACGCCGCCACATCCACGGCCCGGCCCCACGCGGCCTGCAGGGTGGTGGCGGAAGCGCGCAAGTCGGCGGGGAGTTCGGCCAGGGCCAGGTCCGCATTGATGCCCACCCCCACCAGCAGCGGGCCTCGAGCGGAAGGCTCGGGGCCCATCACGCCGATTTCCGTGCGCTCGCAGAGAATGCCCGCGACCTTCCGTCCGGCGATCAGGACATCATTGGGCCATTTGAGCTTGACGAACGCGGCCGCACTGGGCCCCGCCAATTCGGCCAGGGTTTCTGCCACGGCCAGGCCGGCCACCAGGGGCGCGGCCGCGTAAGGGTCGGGGGCAGGGGAATCTCGCGTTTCGAATTTCGCCAGCATCAATGGCCAGACCAGGGTGAACCAGGCGCCGCCCCGGGGCGAAGCCCAGGCCCGGCCGGTGCGTCCGCGACCGGCGGTTTGACGACCGGCTGTGACCACCAGCGGCTCACCGGGGTGGGTTCGGGCCAGCTCGCGGGCGCGGTTGTTGGTGGAGTCGAGCTCGTCGAAATCGAAGATGGGCAGCGGGACATCGGTCATGGACGCGCCCGCCGCCGGAGGGGACGGGCCGGGGGTGCCGCCGGGGCCGTAATCCGGCGCCCGGTGGTCGCGTACACCGGGCCGATCCCCGCGGCGATGAGCAGCTCATCCTCCAGGGCGTGCATGCGGTCGGCCTCGGCCGGCACGTGGTCATCGTAGCCCAGCGTATGCAGCAGGCCATGCACGGCGTACAGCAGCAGTTCGCAGCGTACCTCATGTCCGCGGCGGGCGGCCTGGCGCTGCGCTTCGTCCCGGCACAGGACAATATCGGCCGCGGGCGGGCCGGTCAGGTGGTCGCGCAGGTCAAAGGTCAGCACATCGGTCGTCGAATTCAGCCCCATATGCCGCCGATGCAGCCGGCGCATGCTGCTGTCGCCGACAATTAAGAGATCGATGCTCCCGCCTTGCACCCCGGCCAGGGGCAGAATGACTCGAAGCTGCCGGCGCAGCCAAGCGCCCAGGGCCGGCTGGGCGGGGGTGCCCTCAAAGCTGACGGACAGGCGGGTGGCAGGGGGGTGGGGGCTCATGACGGGTGGCGGGTCAACTGGGTCAAGCGGGATGGTCGGAGGACGGGATCGCTCGTGGTCGCGGCAGATGCGCCCCCGGTCACTGCTTACCGCCCTCCGCGTGGCCGGCGGGCCGCGGGCGCGGCCGGCTTGCGTTTCTTAACCAGGGTGACACAATTACCGGCGGCATTAAAGCGGACGGAAGTCATATAGGCCTTCATGAGCATGACCCCCCGTCCGCCCGGACGGCAGAGGTTTTCCTCCAGGGTGCAGTCCGGAACGGCCCCGGGGGTGAAGCCCGGCCCTTCATCGCAGATCGAAACGCGAACCCGTTGCTCGTTGACCGAGTAGCGCACGGTAACGCTCTTACGGGGATTGTTGCGATTGCCGTGACGGATGGCGTTGGAGAGGCCCTCATCCAGGGCCAGGCGGATGGCGAAGCGGGCGTTTTCGCCATAGTGATAGGGCTCCGCCCGCGCCATCACGGCCTCAACGACCTGAGTAATGGCGCTCAGCCGGCTGGCAATGACCATCGTGTAGACGCGCGGCCGACCCATGGAGCCGTCGCACCTCCGGTTGAAGGCTCCCGATCACTTGAAGCTCTTAAGCGCCTGCTCGAGGTTCTCGTGAATCTGGAAGAGCTTGTTCAGCTTGGTGATCACGAAGACCTCGTATATCTGGGGATCGATATTGGAGAGGCGGAGCTGCCCCCCCTTCTGGCGGATTTTGTTGTTGATCGTAATCAGAGTGCCCAAAGCCGCGGAAGACAGATGCTCCACCTGGGCGAAGTTGATCAGCAGACGCGGATTGGGAGACTGGTCGATGATCTGGGCGATCTCGTC
Source organism: Planctomycetota bacterium (assembly GCA_021784455.1). Classification (GTDB taxonomy): domain Bacteria; phylum Planctomycetota; class Phycisphaerae; order Phycisphaerales; family Phycisphaeraceae; genus JAJXSS01. The sequence goes on along the minus strand of JAJXSS010000447.1, from coordinate 404 downwards.
ACCAATCTGCTGAATGTTGGCTTCTTCCAGGATGTTGCGATCCAGGAAGGAGATGCGCGTGATCTCGCCATCCTTGTCGATCTGCAGGCGGGAATCCTTCTTGCTCATCGAGGGGCTCCGGGGTTTCCGGGGGCTCCGGGTAGGTCCCGGGCAAGCCAGCAGACAGCAGAAACACCACTGTCCACGAGGAATGTAAGCCGGTGGGCAGGGGGTGTCAAGGAACACGTGCGGGTTTGCGGGGGTGTGCCAAAAGATCCGGGCAGTAGCTAATTGTTGCACAGCAGGCGTTTATCCCACCAGCGGGACCATTGGCGGCTCTGCAGCAGCGATTCCAGGGCCATCATGGCCTCAGCATTGTCCAAGTCCCAGCGCATGCCCCGGCCTTTGAGCCGCCGGGTCAGGGC
>JAJXSS010000044.1 GCA_021784455.1 Planctomycetota bacterium | reverse complement strand
CAACAAGAGCGCCGCCGTGCGGTCGTTAGAGCAAATCACAGCCTGGGGCCGGTCGCGGGCCAGCAGGGCCTTCAGATACTCAACTTCCGAGGGTTCCCGGATGTGCACGCGGGCGGATGGCAAGGCCAAGTCGTGATGGGCCAGGGCCTCCCGGCAACCGGCCAGGCGCAGGTCGGTGGTGGCGGGGTAATTCGGCCGGGCCAGGAAATGAAGGTCGCGGGCCCCCGCTTGGATCAGGTGTTCGGCCAGAACATAGCCGGCGGCAAAGTTGTCGATGCCGACCAGGTCCCATCCACTGCGTTGGGGGAACTCGGTGTAATCGCGATCCAGAAGCACCACGGGGATGCTGTGGCGGCCCAGATCATCGAGGATGGCTTGGTTGATGCGCAGGCGCTGCGGCGGGGCCGGCTCTTCCAGGGGGGCAAAGAACACGCCCGCCACACCCCGCTCGATGAACTGCCCGGCCAGCCCGCGAGCGGGGTGGTCAGAACCGTCGCCGGCCCCGCCCGCGGCCGGCGGGGCGGTCCCCAGGAGTACGGTGTAACCGGCGTTTTCGGCCGCTCGGGTGATCTCCGTGCTGATGGGGTCCAGGATCTCGGTATGGCCCAGCCCGGATGCGATCAGGCCAAAGAGCTTGGGGGGCTGCCCGGCGCGCCGCAGATAGGTGCCGGATCCGGGGCGGCGCACCAGTAGCCCCAGAGCGACCAAATCGCGCAGGGCGTGCGCCACGGTCGGCCGCGAAACCCCAAACCGCCGGGCGAACTCCTCTTCGCTGGGGATGCGTCGGGCCGGATCGTACCGGCCCCCGAGGATCTCGCTGCGGATGGATTCGAACAACGCGCGGTGTTTGGCGGATTTACGCGCTGCGCGGGGCACGGGCCTCTCCTTTAGCTGGGTGCGGGATGGGACAAGCTGAGATTACAACTTTGTAGAATGTTTTGACATATTTAAACATTCCAGAAGCTACAAGTTTGTTCATAATTATACGTTGATGCGTGCGATCATGGAAAATTATGGCCTGCATGATTACACCAGATTATTAACATTTATATGACAGCATTACAAACCATGAATAGCGAACCGTCCGCTTGGCTGGAGGACATCCTGGGCCAACTGCGGCAGGCCCGGGTGGCGGTCTTCGGCGACTACTGTCTGGATGCCTACTGGAGCATCAGCTCCGACCCGAGCGAGAAATCCGTGGAAACCGCCCTGCCGGTGCGGCGCATTCTGCGGCAGGAGTACAGCCTGGGAGGCGCGGGCAACGTGGTGCGGAACCTGGTGGACCTGGGTGTGGGCCAGGTGCAGGCCGTGGGGCTGATCGGCCCCGACCTGTTTGGCGGCCAGATGCTCCAGCTCCTGCAGGCCGCCCACGTGGACACGCAGGGCCTGTACCGCGGCCAGACCGACTGGCAGACCATGGTCTACGCCAAGCCCTATGTGGAGGATGAGGAACTCAATCGCCTGGACTTCGGCGCGTTCAATGAGCTGGCCCCGGCCACGATCGAGCAGCTCCTGGCTCAACTGGACCGTGCGGCCGGACAGTGCCCGGTGGTGATCCTGAATCAGCAGGTACGGGGGGGCATCAGCCGGCCCGAGGTGATTGCCGGCATCAACCGGATCATCGCCCGGCGGTCCTCGACGCGTTTCATAGTGGACTCGCGCGATTGCGCCCACCTGTATCAGGGCGCCATGCTCAAACTCAACAGTCACGAGGCCGCCCGGCTGGTGGGCCAGCCGCGGCCACTGGATGAGGCCATCCCCGCCGATCAGGTGCGGCACCTGGCGCAGCAACTGGCGGAACAGACGCACCAACCGGTCTTCGTGACCCGCGGGCCCAACGGTCTGACGGTGGCCCAGGATTCCCGTGTGGAAGTGATCCCGGGCATTCAGATCATTGAGCGCGTCGATCCCGTGGGCGCCGGCGACACGGTGGTGGCCGCGCTGGCGGCCGTGCTGGCCGTGGGAGGCACGCCCATCGTCGCCGCCCGGCTGGCCAATATCGCCGCCTCCATCACCGTGCGTAAACTGCGCACCACCGGTACCGCCAGCCCGGCCGAAATCCGGGCCCTAGGCCCCGATCCAGACTACGTGTACGAGCCGGAGCGTGCCGCTGACCCGCGCCGGGCGCAGTACCTGGCCGGCACAGAAATCGAGCTCGTGCGGACCTTGCCGCAGGAACTGAAAATCGGCCACGCCATCTTCGATCACGATGGCACCCTCTCCACGCTGCGCCAGGGGTGGGAAGAGATCATGGAGCCGATGATGGTGCGGGCCATCCTGGGCCCGAGGTTCGAGGATGCGCCCGAAGGCCTGTATCACAAGGTGGTGGCCCAGGTGCGCCGCTACATCGACAAGACCACGGGGGTCCAGACGCTCCTCCAGATGCAAGGGCTGGCCCAGATGGTGCGGCAGTTCGGCTGCGTAGCGCCTGGCGAGGTGCTCGACGCGGCCGGCTACAAGCGCCTGTACAACGAAGAACTGCTGGCCCTGGTGCAGCAGCGCCTGGCCAAGCTTCAACGCGGCGAACTGGCCACCGAAGATTTTCAGATCAAGAACGCCCGCGCGGGGCTGGAGGCCCTGCACGCCAAGGGCCTCAAGCTGTACCTGGCCAGCGGCACCGATACTCAGGATGTGGTCACCGAAGCCCGGGCCCTGGGCTATGAACACCTGTTCGAAGGCCGCATCTATGGCGCGGAGGGGGATGTCAGTGTCGAAACCAAGCGTCTGGTCATGGAACAGATCCTCCGCGAGCACCACCTGCGCGGCCCGGCCCTGGTGACCTTCGGTGATGGTCCGGTGGAAATGCGCGCAGCCCATCGATGCGGGGGCGTGGCCGTGGGGATCGCCAGTGATGAGGTGCGCCGCTTCGGCCTGAACCCGGCCAAGCGGGCCCGGCTTATCCGCGCCGGGGCCGACCTAATCCTCCCCGACTTCACCCAGATTGGTAGTCTACTGCGGTTGCTGGGCGTGGCGGCCCCGGCCTGAATTCCTGCGATCACAGCCGGCGTCGGCCGCGGCGGCCAAGTCGACTTTCAGGAAAGGAACCTCCCTTGCCCTTCCCCCAACTCGATGCCCAGCAGATCCGGACTTCGCCCCTGGCCGACCGCCGCAGCTATCTCGACATTCGAGCCATCGCCCTCGACCCCGCGGCGGCGCCGCCGGAAGCCGGCCCCCTGACCCGTCCGATCGAGCAGGTGGCCCAGCGCGTGCAGCAGGCCCGCCAGCGCGGAGCCGCCGTGATCCTGGCCTACGGGGCGCATCTCATCAAGAACGGCGGCGGGCCCCTGCTGCGGGCCCTGATCCAGGGCGGCTGGGTCACCCATCTGGCCACCCAGGGGGCGGGCATCATCCACGACTGGGAGTTCGCCTGGCTGGGGCGCTCCAGCGAGTCGGTCCGCGACAACACGCCCCAAGGCCAGTTCGGCTCCTGGGAGGAAACGGGGCGCTGGCTCAACCTCGCCGCTCTGGCCGGGGCGGCCCAAGGCTTGGGGCTGGGCGAAGCGCTGGGCCGCCTGGTGGCCCAAGAGGGCCTGACCCTGCCCGAGCCCGCCGCGCTGGCCCAAGCCATCCGCGCCGAGCCGCAGGCCTCCACCACGGCTGCCCAAGCCGACCTGCTGCACACCATGCAGCGCTTTCATCTGAGGCCCGGCCGCCAGGAGGTGCCCCACCCCTTCAAGCAGTTCAGCGTCCTGGCCGCCAGCTACACTCAGCATGTCCCCTTGACCGTGCATCCGGGCATCGGCTACGACATCATCACCAACCACCCGCTCTTCCACGGGGCGGCTTTGGGGCGCGGGGCCGGCATCGATGCCCGCATCTTTGCCCGCAGCGTGATGGACCTCAGCGGGGGCGTTTATCTGTCCATCGGCTCGGCCATCATGAGCCCGCAGATTTTCGAGAAGGCGCTGAGCCTGGCCAACAACGTTCTGCTGCAAACCGGCCAGGGAGTGCATGACCATGACATTGTCGTGGTCGATCTGCAGGAAGGTGGAGGGTGGGACTGGAGCCAGGGCGAGCCCCCCAAAGACCACCCGGCCTATTACCTGCGCTTCTGCAAAACCTTTCATCGCATGGGGGGCAGGCTCACCTATCTCTGCGCCGACAATCGCCTCGTGCTGGCCCATCTGCTGGCCCACCTTTCGGGCCAGTCGCCTCGGAAGTCAGCGACTGAATGATCGCGGAAGGAATGAGATGCGGGGCTAAGCACCGTTCCGCGAGAACCTTGGATGCCGCCATGATGGTCATCAGGCCATCACGCCGGGCGCGCGCAGACGGTGTCCGGCGCCGGGGCGGTCTGGGACCGGCACCCGACACGGCATCAGGGCTTCAGGGGCAAATGCGCACCGGGCAGAAGGCGACGCAAGTCGGCCAGGCGGTCGCTGCTGGCCGAATTCGAGGCCAGGTCGCAGGTCTCCCAGGGATCGGAGGTCAGGTCGAACAACTGCTCGCGGCGGGCACCGTGGACCTGGTACTCGATCAGCTTGTGCCGATCGTCACGCACCATGCGCTGCACATCCCGGTAGTGGCTGACCAGGTGGGGGCGGCCGGAGCCTTGACCACCGATCATGGGCCGCAGGCTGCGGAAGAAATCCACTTCGGCAGGCACCTCCGCGCCGGCCAGTTCCAGCAGGGTGGGGAACAGGTCGTGCTGGTAGCACAACCCGGCGCGGGTGGCGCCGGCCGGCAGGCCCGGTCCGGCCAGAATCAGGGGCGTGCGCACGGAGTGCTCGTAGAGATTCTGCTTGCCCATCAGGCCGTGCTGTCCCACGGCCAGGCCGTGATCGGCAGTGTGGACAACGATGGTGTTTTCCAGTTGGCCGATGTCGGCCAGGGCCTGGTGAATGCGGCCGATCCAGGCGTCCATGTGGCTGATCATGCCGTAGTACTCGGCCAGACTGCGCCGGATCTCATCGGGATCGCGCGGCCAGCCCAGCAGGCATTCGTCGCGGATCTCCATCTCCCCGTTGTCAAAGGGATGCCGCGGCACGAAGTTGGGGGGCAGCTCGATGCGGCGCGGGTCATACATCCGGCGGTAGGGATCCGGGGGCGTGCGGGGATCGTGGGGGGCGGTAAAGGCGCAGTAACAGAAGAACGGTTCCTTCACGCCCCGGCGGCTGTGGATGAAGTCGATGGCCGACTGGGCGAACACCTCGGTGGAAAAGCCGGAGGCTGTGCGGACCTTTTCACGGGGATAGAGGCCGGTGGGATCGAAGTCGCGCACGGGGGTGAACCAGTGGTCGGCCATGCCCCCGAAAAACAGGTTGGCCCCGCTGTCGAAGGAGGCGTGGAAGCTGTCCACCCCGTTATGCCACTTGCCGGTGGCAAAGCAGTGATAGCCCGCGGCGCGCAACTGCCGACCCAAAGTAGGCGGGACCTGCACGGTCCGGCCGGGGGGGGCATAGGTGGCGCCCAGCAAGGCCGGGTCGAGCTGGTGGTAGGGACGGCCGGTGTGGAGCATGGCCCGGCTGGGGGCGCTGACGGCGCCATGACAGGAACCGTAGTGGTAGGTACGCGTGCAGTTGACGCCGCGGGCGGCCAGGGCGTCCAGGCAGGGCGTGGCCAGATGCTCCTGGCCCAGACAGTTCAGGGCGGGGCCGCGCTGATCGTCGGCAATGGTCAGCAGAATGCTGGGGGACTTCATGGGTCTTGAGCCTTTCAGAGGAATGCGACGGTGGGCCCCATAATAAGAACGCGGCGGTCTGTGTCCAGACCGCCGCGTCGCATCAGTGGTCGGAAGTCCGCCTCGAGCGGAGGCTCCCGAGTCAAGCGATGCCAGGATTATCAGCCGCCGAGAAGCTTCAGGACGCTCTGGGGCTGGCTGTTGGCGATGGACAGGACCTGGGTGGCCGCCTGCACCAGGATCTGGGACCGGGTCAGATCGGAAGTCGCCGAGGCGAAGTCCGTGTCCGTGATGGCGCTGTTGGCCGCCGTGGTGTTTTCCAGGTTGACACCCAGGGAGTTGATGGTCGGCTGGATCACGTTGGACTGGAAGGCCCCGATCCGGCCGCGGAGGTTGGAAACCTGGCTGATGGCGGCGTTGACGATGTCCTGGGCGGTGGACATATCGCCGCTGACCATGTTGTTGGACTGGCCGGAGGCCAGGCTCGACAGATAGCCCAGGCTGTTCGAACCCAGGTTCCGGGTGGCGACGTTGCCGATGCCGATGGACACCTTGTTGAGCATGTCCACCTGGGGCCCGAGGTTGAACTGGGCGCCCCCGCCGGTAATGGAGAAGGCGTTGATGGTCTGCAGGGTCTGGGCCCCGGAGTTGGTCAGGTTGAGGGACAGATCCAGGAAGTCGGTGTTGATGTTGGCGGTGGTGCCATCACTGGTGGCCGCGATGCCGTTGATGATGGCCCCGACATCCTGGCCGGTGGCGCGGATGGGGTTGGTCATGCTGGCGAACGCCGTGGTGCCGCCGGTGGCCTTAAGAGCATTCTCGTTGGTGCCCGAAGCCAGGTGCAGGCCGCCGGTCTGCCCGCCGGCATTGTCGAGCTTGAAGGAGACGAACTGGCTGGAGCCGAAAGTGGTGCTGTCAAAGTGCAGGTAGTTGCCCGAGGCCACGCCCGAGACGCCGGTGACACCGCGGAAGGTGTTGACGGCGCTGGCGATGGAGGCCAGAGAAGTACCCGAGGCGAAGGTGAAGGCCTGGCTGCCCGCCGCTCCGCCCAGTTCGAACTGGAAGCGTGCCCCGGCGCTGGCCAGATCCAGGCCGGTGCCGCCCAGCGAAAGGAACATGGAACCGTGCTGGGCGCTGGCGGTCACGACCACCTGGACGGCGCGGGGGGTGTTGTAGGCCAGCTTGGCGGCATTGATCTGGAAATCCGAGACCAGGCTGGACTGGCTGGTGACGTTGAAGTCGAACGTGCCGTTGAGCAGCTTGGCGCCCTGGAAGCTGGTGGTGGAAGCGATGCGGTCGATGCTCTGGAGGATGGAATCCACCTGGAGCTGGTTGGCATTCTTCTCGTCGGCCGAGAGACCCGAGGTGTTGGCCGACTGGCTGACCAGGTTCTGCAGGTTCAGCAGCATGGAGCTGATCTCCTGCAGGCCGCCTTCGGCGATGTTGGAAACCTGATCGGCGCGCTGGGCGTTGCCAATGGCGGCGTTGATCGAGGTTTCCTCGCTCTGCAGGCTCTGGCTGGCGATGAGGCCTGCGGGGTTATCGGCCGCGCTGTTGATCTGCAGGCCGGTGGAGAGTTTCTCCATCGTGCTCTGCAGGCTCATCTGCTGCTGATTCAGAACCCGCTGGGCAAGGATCGAGGTAACGTTCGTGTTGATGCGACTCATGGTGTAAGTCCTCCGTGAACACTAACGGGGTTCACGCCCGTGACTTGGCCTCCATGCCGGACTCGTAAGCTCCACTGCGCTGACAACCACTGCGATGCGAACCGTCATATCTACACAAGGCGGACAGGCTGACGATCGCTGGCGTTGGCGGGTCCTGACTGGCCGGCTACACACCGGCCCGGTTTTGCCCATTCGTCACAACCCGCACAGCCCTTCCAGACCTTGAAGTTTCACAGCCTGTTGTTCGGTGTTCTTAAGGCCCGTCCAACACCCGTGCTTCAAGGAAATCCTTATCGGACGACCTGTCCGTCCCTTCGCTCGGGGCCCCGGTGCGGCGCCGCATGAGGCCCCTACAAACAGCAGCATCGGCGCAATCCCACTATGCCTTAAGCCCCGCACAAACGGAATAAACGGAACCGCTTGAAATTCTGGTTATGGGGCCTGGCGACAGGAAAACCCCGCTGGTAGGGTCGCCAGGCGGGGCGGGAGAGGAAAGCAAGCAAGGCAGGGACAGCGCCGCGGTCCGGGGCTCGGGGCCCGAGGTGCAGGACCGGGGGATAAAAAAAGCGGCGGCCGATCAGGGCCGCCGCTTTCGATGGGGCGCCAAGGCCGGTGTTCACCGGCCCGGGGCTAGCCGTGTCTGTCAGCCTTCGCTCAACCCAGAAGCTTCAGGACGTACTGGGGCATGGTGTTGGCCGTGGACAGCACGCTGGTGGCCGCCTGCACCAGAATCTGGTCACGGGTCATGTTCGCGGTTTCCGACGCGAAGTTGGTATCCGTGATCTGGCTTTCCGCGGCCGTGGTGTTCTGCAGGTTGACGTTCAGGGCGTTGATGGTCGAGTCGGCGATATTGGACTGGAAGGAGCCCAGCCGGCCCCGCAACGTCGAGATCTGATTGATGGCATTGTTAACGATGGTCTGGGCGGAGTTCATGTTGCCCGTGATCAGGTTGGTCGAGCCGCCGGAGGCCAGGTCCGACAACCAGCCATCGGTCGAATTGCCCAGGTTGCGGGTGGCCACGTTCTTGATGCCCAGGGACACCTGGTTGAGGATGTCAATCGAGGGGCCCATGGAGAAGGTGGCGCCGCCGCCGGTGATCTTGAAGAGGGAAACGCCGCCGGTCGTCTGGGCGCCGGTATTGGTGAAGGTCACCGACATATCCAGCGAGTCGTTGCTGACCGAGGCCGTGGTGCCGCTGCCGCTGGCCTTGATACCGTTGATGATGGCGCCGACATCCTGGCCGGCGTCACGGATGTTGTTGACACTGGCCCAGGCGGTGGTGTTGGCGGCCACCGTACTGGCCTGGTCCTCGTTGGTGCTCGACAACAGATGCACGCCGTCGCCCTTGGACTGCCCGCCCAGACTGTCCACCGTGAAGGAAACGAACTGGTTGGAGCCGTAGGCCGTGCTCTTGAGAACCAGGCCGGTGCCCGAGGCCACCGCGGACACGCCGGTCACACTCTTGTAGGAGTTGACGGCCGTGGCGATGTCGGCCATGGCGGTGCCGGAGCCGAAGCTGAACTGATGCGATCCCCCGGCGCCACCGAGGTCAAACACGAAGGTGGAACTGGCGTTGGTCAGATCCAGGGCGCCGCCCATGGACAGGTACATGCCGGCGTGCTGGGCCGAGGCGGTGATCACGGCCTTGACGTCCACGTTGCCGTTGAACGGGATTTTGGCGGCGTTGATCTGGTAGTCCGCGACGGAAGAACCCACGTTGCTGGTGGTGAAGTCATAGGTGCCGTTGAGCAGCTTGGTGCCCGCGAAGCTCGTGGTGGACGAGATGCGGTCGATGGTCTGCAGGATGGCGTCCACCTGCTGCTGGTTGGCCGCCTTCTCGGCATCGGACAAGCCGGCCGTGTTGGCCGTCTGGCCCACCAGGGACTGGAGCTGCAGCAGTTGGCTCTGAATTTCCTGCAGGCCGCCTTCGGCGATGTTGGAGATCTGCTCGGCCCGCTGGGCGTTGCCGATGGCGGCGTTGAGCGAAGCTTCCTGGCTCTGCAGGTTCTGGCTGGCAATCAGACCGGCGGGGTTGTCGGCACCGCTGTTGATGGCCAGGCCGGTGCTCAGGCGTTCGAGCGACTTGCTCAATTGGTTCTGCTGCTGCATCAAGGTGTTCTGCGCGATCATCGAGTTGATGTTGGTGTTGATTCGACTCATTGCGGTAATCCCCTTCTAATGGTTGGAGTTTCCTGGATCCGTTGCTTGCGTCCGGAAAACCTGCCTTCTGTTGCCGGCGGCCTGAGCCGCGTTGGCAGTGAACCTGAAACTACGCACGATGCCTGCGACCTCGGTTCAACTCATGCCGCTGATCCTCCCGTCGGCGGGCCGGCCGGTCCGTAGCCTCCGTCGACTGTCTTGATCACTTCCCGGTTGCCGGCCAGGGAGCCATGCAACCGCACTCCCAACCGCGCCTGCGCCAGCGCAAGCCCCGCCCTGGCACGCCCTGGGTCCGTCCGGCGAACCGCTGCATTCCGGCCGCGGCTCGCATCGACCATGCTGTGCATCGGTGGGCCTGAGCGCCTCGTTGATCATCAGATCCAGACGCAGTCACAATTACCCCGCCGCCCGGTACTACAACCGGCAACAGCAGCAAAAGGCCGACCTTTGCTGCAGGTGCTACAGACGGAATAAACGGCCCCGGGCCGTCACGCCCCAGGTCCGGAGCACAGCGCTTCGATAAGATGAGTGGGGATCGGTATTCCCCGGCCCCGCCGGTTGTACCCCCATCCCCGGGAGATCTGATGCTGCTTACCCCGCTGCTGGCTCTAGCTCCCGCGCCGACGACGGCCCCGGCCCAGAACCAGGATCTCTACATGATCCTGTGGCGTCTGGGCATGGCCCTGGGGTTGGGCCTGCTGGTGGGCCTGCAGCGCGAATACGTCTTCAAGACGGTGGCGGGCATCCGTACCTTCCCCCTTATCACCCTGTTCGGGGCGGTGTGCGCGTTGTTGAGCCTGCGGCTGGGAGGCTGGGTGCTGGCCGCCGGGCTGCTGGCGGTGGCAGCCCTGGCCGTAGTCGCCAGCGTCATTCACCTGCGCAGCGGCCTGACCGATCCGGGCCTGACCACCGACGCGGCGGTGCTGCTGATGTTCGGAGTGGGGGCCTACGTGATGGTGGGCCGGCCGGAGATCGCCCTGGCCCTGGGCGGGCTGACGGCCGTGCTGCTGCAATTCAAGCAGCCGTTGCACACCTGGGTGCGCAAGATCGGGGATCAGGACATCCGGGCCATCATGCAGTTCGCCCTGATCACTCTGGTGATTCTGCCCGTGCTGCCCAATCGCGCCTTGGGGCCCGGACCGTACCAGGTCTGGAACCCCTTCCAGATCTGGCTGCTGGTGGTGCTGATCGTGGGCCTGTCGCTGATCGGGTACGTGGCCTACAAATTTGTCAGCGCCAACACGGGGGCCATTCTGGGTGGCCTTCTGGGCGGCATGATCTCCTCCACCGCCACCACGGTCAGTTACGCCCGCCGCAGCCGCCAGCCAGGGCAGGGCCCGGGGGCCGCGGCCGCGATTATGATCGCCTCCACCATCATGTACGGGCGTATCCTGGTGTTGATCCTGGTAACGGCACCGGCGCTGCTGGCGGCCATGGGCCCGCCCATCCTGGTGCTGGGAGCTTTTTCCGCGCTGCTGTCGGCAGGAGCCGTGCTGACCATGGGTAAGCCCGCGCCGGGCCTGCCGGAACAGGGCAACCCCACCCAACTCCGCTCCGCCCTGGTTTTCGGGGCCATCTTCGCGGCCGTGCTGCTGGCTTCGGCCGTGGCTCGCGCCCACCTGGGCGGCGCCGGCCTGTACGGTGTGGCCCTGATTGCCGGCCTGACCGATGTGGATGCGATTACGCTTTCCTCGACGCACCTGGGCTCGCTGGCCAGCCACGCCATCAGCCCGTCCCTGGGCTGGCGCCTCATCGTGGCGGCCTCGCTGGCCAACCTGGTCTTCAAGGGCGCCGCGGCCCTGCTGATGGGCTCGGGGCCCCTGCGCCGGCGGATCGCCCTGCTGTTCCCCCTGGCCGGGCTGGCGGGACTGGCGCTCATTTTCTTCTGGCCGGGGTGACCGGCGGCTGGCGCGCCGGCCCTTACCTTGCCCGGGATGCGCAGGGGACTTAGGCTCTGAGGCATGGCTATTCCAAGATTGTCGGCTTCGACGACGGCGGTTCTCGTCGTGGATGTGCAGGAGAAACTGCTGCCGCACATGCACAATGCGGCCGAGGTGACGCAACAGGTCGGCCGCCTTCTGGCCGGGGCCCAGGTGCTGGACCTGCCGGTGCTGGTGACCGAGCAGTACCCCAAGGGTCTGGGCCGGACGGTGCCGGCCGTGGAAGCCCTGCTGGACCGGGCCGAGCTGCGTCAGGAGAAGATGCTGTTCTCGGCCTGCCTGCCCCCGGTGCGCCAGGCCCTGGACCGGCTGGGGCGGCGGGTGGTGCTGGTGGCGGGCATCGAAGCCCATGTGTGCATCCTGCAGACCTGCCTGGATCTGCTGGAGGCGGGGGTGACGACGGCCCTGGTCAGCGATGCCATCGGCAGCCGCCGGGCCGCGGACCAGACGGCCGCCGTGCAGCGCTTGGTGCAGGCGGGCGTGGTCCCCACCACGGTCGAGTCGGCGCTGCTGGAGATGGTGCGCGAGGCCGGCACCCCCCAATTCAAGGCCATGCTGCCGGTCATCAAGTAGAGGGCCGGCGACGCCCCAGCCCGCAACGCGGGCGGCATGATATGCTTGGGCCCGCATGGACATCGCGACACTATCCCAATGGCGGTCGGCGGAACCCCGGGTGCTGCTGGTGGGCACGGGGGGAATGCTGGCCCGGGCCTGGGAGCGGCTGCTACTGCAGTGCTCCGTGCCCGTGGTATGCCCGACGCTGACTGAACTGGACCTGACCCAGCCCGAGACCCTGAAACAGACCATCGTGCCGGGCATCCGACTGGTGCTCAATTGCGCCGCCTGGACGGATGTGGACGGGGCGGAAACCAAGGAAGCCCAGGCGTTGGCGGTGAACGGCAGGGGTGTCGAGCACCTGGCCCGGCGCTGCCGGGAAATCGGGGCCATGCTGGCGCACTACAGCACCGATTACGTCTTTGCCGGCACGGCCAGCACCCCTTACCGGGTGGATGAACCGCGGGCCCCGCTCAACGCCTATGGCCGCAGCAAGGCCGCCGGCGAAGTGGCCCTGCAAGCCTCGGGCTGCCGGCACCTGCTGATCCGCACAAGCTGGCTCTATGCCCCGTGGGGCAACAACTTCGTGCGCACCATGACCCGGCTGGCCCGGACCAAACCCATGCTCAAAGTAGTGAACGATCAGCACGGCCGGCCGACTTCGGCCGAGCACCTGGCGGCCACCACGCTGGCCCTGATCGAGAAACAGGCCACCGGCACCTATCACGTGACCGATGGCGGCCAGTGTACCTGGTATGACTTTGCCGTACAGATCGCGGCCGCCGCCAACCCCCAGTGCCGTGTCGAAGCATGCACCACGGCCCAGTTCCCCCGCCCGGCCCGGCGGCCGGCGTACAGCGTGCTGGACCTGAGCCAAACCGAGGCCCTGGTGGGGCCCATGCCGGACTGGCGGGCCAATCTGGACGATGTAATCAAGCGGATGGAGCCGGTGGGGTGAAGAGTTTTCGATTTTGGATTTTCCATCGAGCAGAGTGATGGGCGGGGCGTGTTGACTGTCCACCGGGCAGGTTTATGGAGATTGGGACGTGACCAGGCACATTCTCTTAACCGGCGGGTGCGGATTCATCGGCTCCAATTTTGTGCGCTTCGTGCTGCGCGAGCGGCCGGGGTATCGCGTGACCAACCTGGATGCGCTGACCTACTCGGGGAATCCCGAGAACCTGGCCGACATCGAAGCCGACTCAGCCCTCCGCGACCGATATCGCTTTGTCAAGGGAGACATCCGCGATGCCGACCTGGTTCAGAAGCTGATGGGCGAGTGCAATGCCCTGGTACACATGGCGGCCGAAAGCCACGTGGACCGGTCCATCCTGGATGCCCGGCCGTTCGTGGAAACCAACGTGCTGGGCACCCAGACCCTCCTGGATGGGATTCGCCGCCTGAAACACGCGGGCAAGCTGGCCGGTGATTTCCGGGGGGTGCACGTCTCGACCGATGAGGTGTACGGATCGCTGCCGCTGGACCGGCCGGAGCTGAAGTTCACCGAAGAGACTCCGATCTGCGGCAACAGCCCCTACGCCGCCTCCAAGGCGGCCAGCGACCTGCTGGTGCAGGCCTATCACCACACTTTCGGCCTGCCCCTGTGCATCACGCGCTGCTCCAACAACTTCGGGCCCTACCAGTTCCCCGAGAAGGTGATCCCCTTGTTTGTGACCAACCTGATCGAGGGCAGGAAAGTGCCTCTGTACGGCGATGGGCTCAACGTGCGCGACTGGCTGCACGTGGAGGATCACTGCGAGGCCGTGCTGACCGTTCTGGAAAAGGGCGTTCCGGGGGAGGTGTACAACATCGGCGGCAATAATGAGCGCAACAACAAGGAACTGACGCACAGCATTCTCAAGGCCATGGGCAAGCCCCCGGAGATGATTCAACCTGTCACGGACCGCCTGGGCCACGATCGCCGCTACGCCATCGACCCCCGGAAACTGGAGACGAAGCTGGGGTGGCGGCCAACGCGCAGCGCCTGGCCTCAAGCCCTGGAGGCCACGGTGCGCTGGTACGTAGAAAACCCGCAATGGTGGCAGCGCGTCAAAAGCGGCGCGTATCGCCAGTATTACGAACAGCAGTACGGCCGGCGGTAAGAGATTGAACGACGAAGACAGAAAGAAGACCAAACACCAACACCAAGAAAATCCCGAATGGAGAGTGCCGGGGTGTCTGGGGCGGGATGCCCAACCCCTTTCACCTCTTGACCTTGGTGTTTTTGGTGTCCTTGGTGGTTCAAGTCATCCATGGCGCACGGCCCAGGGGAAGCCGGGCACCCAGTCGTAGGCCTGCCGCTCCTCATCCGGATTCCGGGGGTCGTAGGCGTGGCTGACGTAGTAGACCAGCCCGGCCGGTTCGGGGCCGATGGTGGCGGCGCCATGCCAGAGCGTGGGGGGAATAATCATCACACCGGGCTTCTTTTCCCCGATGACGGCCAGCCAGGACTGACCGTCCTTTGCGCGGTGGATGCCCACCTTCAGGTGCCCGCGCACGCAGACCCAGAAATCAGTCTGCTTCTGGTGCCGGTGCCAGGCCTTGATCACCCCCGGATACATCAGGGAGTAGTTCATCTGGCCCTCTGGGGCCATGACGCCCTGGAGCAGGTTCATGATCGACCAGCCGCGGTCATCAGCGAAAGTCCCGGCCGGAACGAACACCGGCTCGGATGTCTGCAGGGCCTGGGCGTGGGCTGCGGCGAAATCGCCGGGAAGGTTTTTGGGGGACAGGGTGGGCATGGTGTATCGGTCCTCGGGTGCACCTGGTGTGCGATGTTTGATGGACGGTGTCAGCAACGGTCGTCGCGGGTCGTTCTGGGCTCGGGTCACAGCACCCATCAGACATTAACTATCCTTTCACAGCCACGGTTCACGCAGATCTTCCTTCAAGAGGCGCAAGAGGTATTGGCCGTAGGTGTTGGATTTCATTTCGGTGGCCAGTTTTTCGAGCTGGGCGGCGTCGATAAAACCCATGCGGTAGGCGATTTCCTCGACGCAGGCGATCATCACACCCTGGCGTTCCTCGATGGCCTCGACAAAGACACCGGCCTGGAGCAGGGATTCGTGGGTGCCGGCATCCAACCAGGCCACGCCCCGGCCCCAGAGCTGCACGCGCAGCTTGCCCTGTTTGAGATATTCGCGATTGAGATCGGTGATTTCCAACTCGCCGCGGGGGGAGGGTTTGAGGTTTTCGGCCACTGTGGTGACGTGCTGGTCGTAGAAGTAGAGGCCCGGCACGGCGAAGTGGCTGCGCGGCCGGGCGGGCTTTTCTTCCAGGGAAATCACTTTTCCCCCGGAATCAAACTCCACCACGCCGTAACGCTCGGGGTCCTTGACCGGATAACCGAAGACCATGGCCCCGTCGGTGAGCTGGGCGGCCTGCTGAAGCTGCCGGCCCAGGCCGGCGCCGTAAGATC
>JAJXSS010000043.1 GCA_021784455.1 Planctomycetota bacterium | reverse complement strand
GCGGATAGGTTCCGAACACGTAAAGAACGCGGCCGGAACGAGCAAAGGCGGTGTAAGAGTCGATGGTGGCCTGGGCGGCGCGGGCATCGACGTATTTACCATAATTCTGCAGAGGAATAGCCCCGTTGTCCCCGCCCAGAGCCCAGCCGCCCTCGTAGGCGACCACGTGCAGGCCGTAGGCCTGGGCGTAACGCGCCTGGCTGTCGAGTTGCTGCCGGTAGGCGGCCCGGGCCTGGTCGGCCGTCTGGGCGCCGAGCTGGCCGACGCCCGGGAGGCCGCTGTTGAATATGGCGTCGAGGCTGGCAACGGTCACGTCGTCAAGGTAGGTGTACTGGCCGCTGGCGCCGGTGCCAACGATGCTCAGGGTATGCATGCCGACCGCGCTGATCGTAAAAGGAGCGCTGCCGTATGAATAGTAAACGGCATCATCGTGGGCGTAGACGTATTGGCCGGGCGTCCACGGGCCTTGGCGGGCGGTGTAGCTGCTGCCATCGGGCGTGATTTCCACACCATCGATATAAAGACGGATGCCGTTTTCACTGCTAAGCTCGTTGGCGCCATAGAGGTCGAGCGCAAACACACCGGTGGTAGAAAAATCGATGCTGGTGCTGATCGTTCCCGTATCGCCGATGAAAGCGGCCTGCTGGCCGTCAGGAGCCAGAGGCGGACCGGTCAAGGGGCCCACGCTGTTGGTCGTGCCCCGCAAGCTCACGGGTCCCCAGGTGTGATTGGCCCCCCCTGAGCCATACTGGGCGACGCCGGCGCTGATGAGCACGCTGCGATCGACGGTCAGGCCGGCCGCGGGCGTGACGGTCGTCTGGTCGGAATAGAAGGCGTCGCCGCCAGCGGTTTCGCTGCTGACGAGGTAATAGGTGGCATTGGCGCTCAGCCGCAGCGGGCGGCCAAACGACACGTAGACGTACTGGCCGGCGGCGGCCCCGGCCAGGTTGACCATCAGGTTGCCGACCACGGCACCGTCCCCGGCGCGGATGATCTGGATCTGGTGGCTTTGGTCGTTACCGGGGGCGACCCAGCGGCCCAGTTCGTAGACGTAAAGGGGTGAATCGCCAACGGTGAACTGAAACCCCACCTGGGCGGTCACGTCATTGCGCAGGGCGCCGGGGCGGGGGGCGGCCGCCCCATCTACCAGGCTGCTGTTGGCGTAGACGCCGGCGTTGCCCGTAAAAGTCCAGCCGGAATGGGCGGGATTGGTGCTGGCAACTCCGGCAGGAACGGAATCCGATTCGAAACTGGCGTCCGGGATGAGGATGGTGTTCTGGTAGCCGGACGAATTGGGAGCCGAGTAATACACCGCCCCCCCGGCGCCCCAGAGGTAATAACTGACGGGATGGGGCGTCGCCACATGCACCAGGCCATCGGCATTGCCAAAGTAGTTGCTGATAAAGGCCAGTTCGGTACTGGCGGTGGCCTGGTAGTCGTCGTACTGGTATTCGAGCAGCATGCGGACCTGATCGCCCATGGCCGCATCGCCAAAGACCCCGCGGAAGGTGTCGCTGGCTTCGACGGTTTTGAGGGCGACCCAGCGGCGGAAATCGCCGTTACCGGCCTGCCCGTCATAGTTGATGATCTGGCCTTCCGGGGTGTGGTTGGCCACCGCCTGCTGAGCGGCCTGATAGGCGGCGCCCGCCTGGCTGAAGGCCCAGTTCCAGGTCTCGTTGGACCATTCCACATAGACATGGAGGTTCGGGTTCAGGCCGGGATAGACTGGGGCCACCGTCGCAGAGGTGTAGGGATTGACCCCATCGGAACCGTACCGGACCAGCTCGGCGAGCTTCGTGACATAGTCCTGGGAGGCGTTGACAGGGACGGTGACGTAGAGGTCCTTACCCGTCTCGTTGGCCAGCATGACCTCGTATTCCCAGACTTCGTTGCGGTCGGTGAAGTTGGCGGTGGAGTAGCTGGGCAGAATGCGGTCGGACCAGTTGACCTGGGTGGTGTCGAAATTGGCGGTGAGCCACCGCTGCGTGGTGTAGGGGGCGTAGGAGGCTTCGAGGTTGGCATCAAAGAGGGTGCCCAGAGGGTAATACGTGGAAGCACCGGCGGCCGTAGGCCGCATGAGACTCACGTTGGTAATGCCCGTGTTCGTGGGACTGGATGCGGTGCGCTGGCTGTTGAGGAAGCCCAGGTAGAGAATTCCGGCGTTCGAGTTGGTGATCGAGAGCGTGGCGGTGGTGGTATTGGTGGCGGGGTCATAGCCGATGCCGGACGGCAGGCTGCTGGTGTAGTTGACGCCGTTGACAGTGAAGGTGGCGGGGCCAAACACCTGGGCGGTGACGGTGGCCAGGCCGGTGAAGTGGAGGAGGTAGGTGCCGGCGACGGAAGCAGGGTCCTGGCCCTCCCAGACAATATTGGCGGCATCGGCCGCGGGCCAGCCGTTGGCATCCCGCGGGGCGCCACTGCCGTAAGGGCTCGACGGGCTGGAAAGGGCCCAGTAGTCCTGGCCCATCCGCATGGCGTCGGCATAGGTCTGGTTGTTGTAGGTGACGGCGTTAATGCCAGCCTGCGAGAAAGCTTCGATGGCCTCCTCGGGCGTACTGGGACTGGACCAATGGAGCACGGCCTGCGATCCGCCACTGGCCTGGAAGTATTCCAGCTTGAGGTCGTAGGTGGTGCCGGCGGCCAAGGCCATACTGGCGGTATCAGTGGCCTGGGGATGTTCGGACCAGTCGTCAATGAGCCTGGTCCAGGTGCCGCTGCCGACAGGCTTTAGGTACAGGCGTACGCCGCCCTGGCTAAGGGTCTTGAAGGTGTAGGTCTCACTGAATGCGGCCACCACCTGACCGGTCCAGGCGATGGAGTAGTTCGTGGCATCGAGGGCGGCGTAAGCCGGGCTGGTCGAGCCGCCGGGGGCTTGGTTCGAGCCCCAGTTGAAATCGATACGGACATCGGATCGGGCAAAAGAGGCCACGCCCGACAGAGTCGCGTTATTGAAGTACTGGCCCAGGATGCCCCCGGCGGTAAAGCCACCACCAACGGACAGCAAGACGCGTGGTTCAAGTTGCTCGAGCGCTGGCTGATGTGGTGCGTGGGCGGCTGATCGAGCGGCCCCAATCAATCTCTCTAATAGCGATCCCCAACGATACCGACGTTTACCCAGACATCGGGGTGACAACGCCATGGCCTATTTCCCGTGACAGGTTTGGGGGGAGGAGTTGGCTCGCCGCAGTCCTGTAGGCTCTGGACACGAAGAATTTCCTGGCCGAGGGAAACGTTATAAGGACCCATAATATCAAGACCAGGTTGGGAAGGATATAGAAATCTTCAAATTGGGTATTTTGGGTGGTTCTGTCAATCTGGGAAGACCATAGACGTTCTCTTGGCAGTCGCCGCAAATCCTGGGGTGTCTAATGCAAATAAAGAGGGGATGGAGCACATCATTTCCCAGATTATCCATTTTGCCTATTTCAACTTCTGCTTGGGGATTAGCGAGCCTCGATGAATGGGCGGAATGCAGCATCCGGCACCCAGTTGTCGGTTACACATATCGATAAGGATTGAATTTTTCACATCTTAGGATCCATCGCCCGGAGTTGGTGCGGGTGGAGACGCCGGGTTCCAAGACTGTCAATAACTTTTAAAGAAGACACCAAAATCTATTGACATGGGGATTTCCGAAACATAGTGTGAGTTTTTTGAGTGGGGACCTTTCACGTGCTGAGGGGCCGAATGGTTCGTATCTGGTGTGCGGGTGGGGCCTGGGGCGCGTCTGAGGAGAGAAGGTCTCCGTGAATCGGTGGCGGTTCCGAGGCATGGGTCGGGCGCAAGAAAGTATTGCGCACCGACGGGGGCGGAGCCTGCGCTGCTCGGCCCCGACCGGATGATGCGGACCATCCGCCCAGACCCGGATCCAGAGGGCGCGCCGAGGGGTCGTGGGCTTTCGACCTGGGCGCGGACGTTGATGCGTGCCGAACCTTTCTAAGCCTTGCGGTCTTATGGTGGGGATCTGATTCACCTATGTGATGCAAGTTCTGCGCCGGCTACCTTGCGCTCGGTAGCCAGGCCAGTCGCCCTGGGAAGTGCGCGGGGAGGGCTTCACGATGGACACGCTGTGGCATTGGGGGCGGGCTGGTTCTGAGCCCGCTGATGCGCTGCGCTGGTACGTGTTGCACACGAAGAGCCGGCAGGAAAAGGCCTTGGCCGATCACCTGGCGGCGACGGGCGTGGATCATTATCTGCCCCTGGCGCCGGTGGTCAGTTACCGGGGGCGCCGGAAGGTGGAGTACGAAGCGCCGCTGTTTCCCGGGTATGTGTTTCTGCACGGCACGTTGGACCAAGCCTTCGAAGCGGACCGCACCAAGCGGGTGGCCAACATTCTGCGGGTGATGGACCAGGCCCGGCTGAATGACGACTTGCTGCAGATTCGCCAGGCCTTGTCGCGCCAGGCGCCGCTGGTGCCCTGCGCATTTCTGAAGGTCGGATTCTGGGTGGAGGTTCGCTCGGGGCCGTTCCGGGGCCTCCGCGGTTTGATCGAGCGCATCACGAAAAATGCCCGGCTTATTTTGCAGGTGGCCACGCTGGGGCGGGCGGCGTGTGTGGAGATCGACGGCAGTCTCGTAGACATCGTCCAACCGCACGATGTGCCGCAGGGCACGTTCACGGCATGACACGGCTCCAATTTTATCGCGGAGTGCGGCCACTGGACGTGGTGGCGGGGCTGGGGCTGGTGGTGGTTCTGCTGGCGTCCGGGCTGGGGGTACCGGCAGCGCCCCCACCGCCCCCAGGGCCCGACGCGTCGCAGGCGATGAAGTCCCGGCCGATGGAGATCGGGATGAACCTGGCGGGCATCGTCGACTGGAGTACCGAATGGGATTTCGTGGACGTGTTCAAAGCCTCCCGGGACTGGATCCCGCAGACCGCGGCTGAAGGCGGCCCGTGGTCCACCGGCCAGCGTATCCGGTGCACGCCGCAGGGCTGGCCGCTGCTTCAGCCGGGTCAGGCGGCGGCGACGCTGATGTGCCGGGAGATTCACGGGCACTATCCCGCGGGAACGTACATCTGCACGTATCAGGGAAGCGGGGAGTTACGCTTCGGCTTTGATGCCAAGCAGGTCAAGCCCCTGGGCGCCGGGCGGCTGGCGGTGCGGGTAGAGCCGGGGGAGGGCGGAATCTTCCTGCGCATTGTGCGCTCGGATCCCGCCGATCCCGTACGCGATATCCATGTATGGATGCCAGGTTTTGAGCAGCGGACTTCGCCCTTCCACCCCTTGTTTCTCAAGCGTCTGGCTCCGTTCAAGGTGCTGCGTTTCATGGATTGGCAGTGTACGAACAACAGCACTCTGGAACACTGGTCGCAGCGGACCACGCCCGACAGCGCCCGCCAGAGCGGGCCCAACGGCGTGGCCCTGGAGTACATGATCGAGCTGTGCAACGAACTGCACGCCGACCCCTGGTTCTGCATGCCCCACCGAGCGGATGATGACTTTGTGCGTCACTTCGCCCAGATGGTGCGCGACCGGCTGCACCCGGACGCCACCATTTATGTGGAGTGGTCCAATGAGGCCTGGAACGGCCTGTTCGGTCAGGCGCGCTGGGTCTACCAGGAGGCCCAGCGCCGGGGCGTGCCCTTCACCCAGGTGATTGCGGAACGGGCCCGCCACGACTGGAACCTTTGGCGGCAGGTGCTGGGGCCGCGGGCGGACCATCTGGTGCGGGTCGCAGCCGGTCAGCATTACAACCCGCAGGTGGCGCAGGGGCTGCTGGAGGCATTGCACGGGGATTGCGACGCCATCTCCTGTGCCTGCTACTTCGGTGTCCAAAACGCCTCTGGTTTCAGCGCGGAGACGACGGGCCGGGAAGTGGTGGACAGTTGCCTGGACAATATCCGGGATAAGTGCCTGCCGATGCTGGCAGAGCACAAGGCCCTGGCCCGGCAATGGTCGGCCCGGACGGGGCACCCCATCCGCCTCTTGTGCTACGAGGCCGGCCAGCACATCCTGCCCATTGGGGGCTTTGAAGGCGGGCAGCAGGGATTCGT
Source organism: Planctomycetota bacterium (assembly GCA_021784455.1). Classification (GTDB taxonomy): domain Bacteria; phylum Planctomycetota; class Phycisphaerae; order Phycisphaerales; family Phycisphaeraceae; genus JAJXSS01. The sequence continues at coordinate 9,497 of JAJXSS010000043.1, read as the reverse complement.
CACCTGGAAGCAGGCCGCCTGGGATTGCCAAACGACGCCCCTGATGTACGACGCCTATGCCAGGATGCTGTCGGGGGCCCAGGACGCCGGGGCCGATCTGGTGATGGCCTTTTCCTATGTCGGTCTGCCCAGCAAGTGGGGTTCGTGGGGCGTCTTGCAGTATCAGGACGAACCTCTGGCCCAAGCCCCCAAGTACCGCGCCCTGGCAGACTTTGCCCGCCGGGGTGCCGCGGCCGGGGGCCCGAACAACGGTTCCAGATGAGGATCGCCTACCTGATCCCGGAGTTTCCCGGCCAGACCCACATCTGGATGTGGCGGGAGATGGTGCATTTGCGGGAGTGGGGCGCCCAGATCGTGCTCTTTTCCACGCGGCATCCACCGGAACGTGACCGGGCCCGCCACACCTTTGCCGACCGGGCGCAGCGGGAGACGATCTATCTCACCGATCACCCGGCAGCGATCCTGACGGCGGCATTGTGGGCCTTGGGCACGCGGCCCAGGGCGCTGCTGGCGTGTATCTGGCTGGCGCTGACCCTGCCGGTGGAGGCGCGACCGCGCTGGCGCAGGGTCCTGCCGCTGGTGGCGCCGGCCTGCCTGCTGGCCCGGCACATGAAGCGGGACCGGATCGAGCACCTGCATTGCCATACGTGCGCCAACGGCGCCATCCTGGCCATGATGAACCATCGGTTGACCCGGGTGCCGTATTCGCTGACCCTCAACGCCAACCTGGAATGGTGGGGAGGGGCCATGGCCCAGAAGCTGGGCGAGTCGCGCTTTACGATCGCCATTGCCGGCTGGATGCTGGCCCAGATCCGGCGGGATTTTCCCCAGCTTGCCGCCGAGCAAGCCATCCTGGGCCGCATCGGTGTGGATACGCGCAAATGGACGCCGGCCGACCCACCGGATCGCCCGTACACCGGACCGACGCGTCTGGTCAGTGTGGGGCGCTTGCACGAGGGCAAAGGGTTTGACGTGCTGCTGCGGGCCGTTCGCGGCGTCCTGGACCGAGGTCACGATCTATCCCTGCGCATCATCGGCGCCGGCCCGCAGCGGCCGGAACTGGAAAGCCTGGTCCGGGACCTGCATCTGGGGGACACGGTGACATTTCTGGGCTCCCTGTCGGAAGATCAGATCATCGAGCAATTGCATGAGGCGGACGTGTTCGTGCTGGCCAGCCATGAGGAACCGCTGGGGGTGGTGTACATGGAAGCAATGGCCCTGGGCGTGGCGACGATCGGCACCTCGGCCGGGGGCGTGAGCGAGATCATCGACGACGGGCGCAACGGCCTGCTGACGCCCCCCAGACAGGCCGACCGCCTAGTCGAATCCATTATCCGACTGGTGCGCGACCGACACCTGCGCCGATCGCTGGCGGCGGCCGGCCGGCGCACGATCGTCGCGCGTTTCGACAGCCGGCTGGGGGCGGCGGTGCTGTACGAGCGACTGACCGGCGTCAAGCCCTGTCTCTCATGAAGATGCTGCGTGTTCTCATCATCGCCGAGGCGGCCAATCCGCAGTGGGTCAGCGTTCCGCTGGTGGGCTGGTCGCACACCCAGGCCCTGGCGCGTGTGGCTCGGGTGCACCTGGTGACCCAGGTGCGCAACCGGCCGGCAATCCTGGAGGCGGGGTGGGTGGAAGGCCGGGATTTCACGGCGATCGATTCCGAGCGGCTGGCGGGGCCGCTGTGGAAGCTGGCTTCCGTGCTGCGCGGCGGCTCGGGCCGGGGCTGGACCACGCTGACGGCCGTATCCGTTCTGTCCTATTACTACTTCGAGCATTTGGTCTGGCGGCGCTTTGGGAAGGCCATCCAGCGCGGCGACTATGACGTGGTGCATCGGCTGACGCCGCTGACCCCGACGACGCCCAGTCCCCTGGCGCGGCACTGCCGCCGGGCGGGGGTGCCCTTTGTTCTGGGCCCGCTCAATGGAGGGGTTCCGTGGCCGGCGGCATTTGATGCGGCCCGGCGGCAGGAGCGGGAATGGCTCAGTTACGTGCGCAGGGCCTATCGGCTCCTGCCGGGCTACCGGGGGACCTTGCGGTCGGCCGCGGCGGTGGTGGTGGGCTCGCGCGACACACTCAGTCAGATCCCCGCAAGCGTCCGCCCCAAGTGCGTGTACCTGCCGGAGAATGCCGTCGATCCGGAGCGCTTCAGGCGGCCCCACCCCCGCCGGCCGGAGTTGCCCCTGCGCCTGGCGTTCGTGGGCCGGCTGGTCCCTTACAAGGGTCCGGACATGCTGCTGGAGGCGGCGGCCGGGCTGATCCGGCAGGGGCAGGTAATCGTGGAACTGATCGGCGAGGGCCCCCTGCGACCTACCCTGGAATCGTTGATCGCGCGAGAGGGCCTGCGCGACGGCGCCCACCTGGCCGGTTGGGTGGACCACGGGAAACTGCAGGGGCGGCTGGCGGAGACGGATGTGCTGGTTTTCCCCAGCATCCGGGAATTCGGGGGCGGCGTGGTGCTGGAAGCCATGGCCCTGAGGGTCCCGGCGCTGGTGGTCGACTATGGCGGTCCAGCCGAACTGGTGACGCCGGAGACGGGCTGGCTGGTGCCCCTGGGAACGCGGCTGCAGATCGTGGCTGGCTTGCGTGCTGCGCTGGATCGGCTCTGTGCGGATCCCGACCAAATCGTCACCCGCGGTGCGGCAGCGGCCCGGCGGGTGGCGCGGCTGTTTACCTGGGACCGTAAGGCTCACCAGATGCTGGCGATTTATCGCTGGGCCCTGGGGGCCGCAGCGGACAAGCCCGATTTCGGGATGCCCCTGACCGAGTGCGAAGGCGACGACGCACTGTCGCCGCGCTCTGCCCCGGCCGCAATCCATTCCACCCCGGCGGCGTGTCACCCATGACTGTGATGGAATCATCGGCGCTTGTCGGCCAAACCACGCCCCCGGCCATCGAGCCCCAGGAACTCTGCCTGCGCCCGACCCGCGGCTGGGTCGCCATCGACTGGGCGGAGATGCTGCGATTCCGGGAGTTGCTCTATTTCCTGGTGTGGCGCGACTACAAGGTGCGCTACAAGCAGGCGGTGCTGGGCGTGGCCTGGGCGGTCCTCCAGCCGGTGTGCAACATGGCGATCTTTACGGTCATTTTCGGGCAACTGGCGAAGATGCCCTCCGACGGTTACCCGTACCCCGTGTTCGTCTTCGCGGGGTTGCTGCCCTGGACTTATTTTTCCACGGGGGTCAGCCTGGCGGGACTCAGCCTGGCCAACCAGCAACAGCTTTTGACCAAGGTGTATTTCCCCAGGCTGTTTGTGCCGACCGCGAGCATCGGCGCCGGGCTGCTGGATATGGCCATCGCGCTGGTGGTCTACGCGGGGATCCTGTTGTGGTATCGCCAGCCGGTAAGCTGGCAGATCGTCCTGGTTCCCGGACTGGTCGTGCTGACGGTGCTGGCCACCCTGGGACTGGGCTTGATCCTGGCGGCGTTAACGGTGAGCTACCGGGACTTCCGCTATGTCATTCCCTTCCTGATGCAGATCATGATGTACCTGAGTCCGGTGGTGTATCCCGTGACGTTAGTCCCGGACCGCTACCAGTGGGTCCTGGCCTTAAACCCCATGACCGGGGTCATCGACGGCTGCCGATCGGCCATTCTGGGCAAACCCTGGAACCTGATGACCCTGGCGGTTTCGTCATCGTCCGCGGTGGCGGTGTTTCTGGTGGGGGTCGGGTACTTCCGCCGGACGGAACGCCGCTTCGCCGACGTGGCCTGATCCGCGGAGCAGGGTGGACATGACTCGATCAGCCATCATCGTCGAAGGGCTTTCCAAGCAGTACCGCCTGGGCGGGCCGGCCGCCCAAGGCGGGTCGCTGCGCGAAGCGCTGATGCAGGCGATGTGGGCCCCGGTGCAGCGCTGGCGTGCGCTCCAGCACGGGCCCGGCGCGGGCCGGGATTCCTTCTGGGCGCTTCAGGATGTCTCCTTCGAGGTGGAGCGCGGCTCGGTGGTGGGCATCGTAGGGCGGAACGGGGCGGGCAAGTCCACGTTGTTGAAGATCGTGTCGCGGATCACCGAACCGACGCGCGGGCAGGTACGGCTGCGGGGGCGGGTAGCGTCCCTACTGGAGGTCGGCACGGGATTCCACCCGGAGCTGACCGGGCGGGAGAACATCTATCTGAACGGTGCGATCCTGGGCATGCGCAAGAGCGAGATCACACGCAAGTTCGACCAGATTGTCGCTTTCGCGGAGGTCGACCGCTTCCTGGACACGCCGGTGAAACGGTACTCCTCAGGCATGTACGTGCGTCTAGCGTTCGCGGTGGCCGCCCACCTCGATCCGGACATCCTGCTGGTAGATGAGGTACTGGCGGTAGGCGATGCGGCATTCCAGGAGAAATGCCTGGGACGGATTCAGAAGGTCTCGCAAGGGGAGGGGCGGACGGTGCTCTTCGTCAGCCACAACATGGGGGCCGTGGCTCGGCTGTGCGATCGGGCGATCTGGCTGGACGCCGGAAGCCTGTGCGCCGATGGCCCGGCCCAGGATGTGGTGAAGCGTTACCTCGCGCTGAATCTGGCGCCCACCGGTATCTGGAAGCGTCCGGCAAACGCCGATGACAGCGCGCCCGTGCGAATCTTGAGCGTCTCGGCCCAGGATTCCCGCGGCGCGACTCGCTCCACCTTCTCCGGGGGCGAAGCGGTACGGTTGGAGATGGTCTATGAGGTGAGCCGCCCCGTGGAACGGTGTCAACTTTGTGCCCGTATCGTCAACGGGCAGGCTCTGGCCGTCTTCACCACCGGCGACAGCGATGCTCAGGGCGTGCCGGGGGTCACCCGCCAGCCGGGGCGCTATCGCAGCGGTTTTTCCATTCCGGAAGGCTTTCTGCCGCCGGGCCCGTACAGCGTGCACGTGTGTGCCCATCAGCCCTTCATTCGGGTTCTGGATGTGCACCGGCAGACGGCGCGCTTTGAAGTGACCAACGTCGACGCCCTGGCGAGCTTCGACGACCGTGCGGGCGCGGTGACGCCGCTCATATCGTGGGACTGTGAGCCATGTGAGCGCTTGGTGGACGCGCCGTCCGCCGCCGTGACGCCGCTCCAGTCTGCCGGACTCAAGGAGGCTGCATCATTGTGACTTCCCTCTTGCCGGCTAACGTGACGGAATCGCTGGCGGATCGCTTTCCCGGGCCATGGCAGCGGGCCTGGCTGCGCGCCCGGGGGCCGCGCGACATGTTTTATGTGATCACTCACGAGCGCTCCGGGACGCACTTGATGATCAACACGCTGGTGCGCAATACCGCCTTGTTCCCGGCCTATCACCATTTGAGAGAATGGTGGGGACCGTACGATCAGCCCGCGCGCCGCTACGAGCACATTGATCAGTTCAAGGCTGCGTGGAACGACCTGGCCCGCAGCGGGGCGATCATCAAGAGCCACTGCAGCCGGGGATTGTTTGAGGCGGCCTATCGGCCGGCCAAGGTCCTTTACATCCTGCGGGACCCGCGTGACGTGATGGTCTCCTTCTTCCGCTTTCTCAATCACCCGAATTTCCTGGCCTGCAATCCCAAGGCCGCCGACCACCGCTGTGGCTCGATCAGCGAGTTTCTCCGCAGGCCGGCCAGTCCCTACCTGCGCCTGGCCTATTCGCTGGATGACCAGGTCTGCAACGTGGTGGACCGCTGGGCGGCCCACGTGCGGGGCTGGCTGAACCAGCCGGACGTGACCTATTTCCGTTATGAGGAACTCGTGGGCAATTATGCGGAAGCGGTGCACCGGGCAGCCCGGTTTCTGGGGCTGCGCCCGCGGCGGCACATGGCCGGGGTGGGCGTTCACGACATGCCTTCCATCCTGCCGGGCCCGGGCAAAGCCGGCACCTGGCAAAGGTATCTGTCCAATGAGGATGTCAAATTCATCCGTCGGCAGGTCGAGGCCCGTGATCTACCCTGGCCAGACGTGGCTTGGGAGGCCCAGTGCCCGCCCGCGACGATCCCATCCGTAGTCTTGACCCGCGAACGGCCGGCGAGCGTATGGCGCGGCATACGTTCCGAAATTGGTGCCGTCCTTAATTCCCGGCGGCGTAGAACGCAGCGGCAGGGGCGGGCCGGGGCCTGCCGTGAGGTTGAACACCACGCCGCCTCCCCGCCTGATGGGCGGCCGGCGTCTGCCAGTGCAGGAAGCCCTCAGTCTGCGGTGCCGGCCCAGGTGGCGTGCAGCACCTGCGTGGTTCAACTGGGGCGTTATGGCGATCTGATGAATGTGCTGCGCGCGGTCCCGGCCTTGGGCCGCGTGGCGCTGTTGGCGCACAAGCAGTACGCCGACCTGCTGGACGGCTTTTCCTATGTCGATGCCCGGGTATGGTATGGCGACCTGGCCGACCTGCGCGGGGCGGTGACCTACGCTCTGGGCCAGTTTGAGCGGGTGCTTGTGCCCCAGCAGTTCGGCAATGTGCCGCGGGTGCGCCAGTGCAAGAGCTACGCCCAGGAGGAGTGGGCCGCCCTGGGGGTGCCGTGGCACGGCCGACCGCTTATCGTGGATCGGCGCGACACCCAGCGCGAAGCTGCGTTGGCCGCGCAGCTCGGCTTAGCCGCAGAACGCCCGACCCTCCTGTGCAATCTCGCCGCTACTGGGACCTCACCGTTTCCCCATGGGGACACTATGCTGGCGAGCCTGCGGCGGCGCTGGCCTAAGGTCAACTTCCTGGACCTGCAGGGGGTGCAGGCCCGCAGAATCTACGACTTATTGGGGTTGATGGAACGCGCGGCGGGACTGGTAACCATCGATACGGCCACCCTGCATCTGGCGCCGGCCTGCAAGGTCCCCTATATCGCGATGATCAGCGATCGCATCGATCCCTGGCTGGGTTCCGTTCCGGTGGGCAATTGCCGGCTGGCCGTGGGCTATTCCCGAGTCATGGATCGTGCGCAGGAGATCGATGCGGTCATTGCCCAGATGGTTGGGTTCAAGGCTTGGGGGGCCGGGGGCGGAGCCATTGACGCGGATTGTCCGGCCGACACCCGCGACGACACATCTGTTGCGCCAGTGCCGGAGGGGGACGTTCGGGCATGAATTGGCCCCGCATCACGATCGTGACGCCGAGCTTCAACCAGGCCCCGTTCCTGGAGGAGACGCTGCGTTCGGTTCTGGACCAGGGCTATCCGAACCTTGAGTACATCGTGGTCGATGGCGGCAGCCGGGATGGCAGCGTGGAGATTCTGCGCCAGTACGGGCCGCGTCTGGCCTGGTGGGTCAGCGAGGCCGATCGGGGTCAGGCCGATGCGATCAATAAGGGATTGATCCGGGCTACGGGGTCGGTTTACGGCTACCTGAACAGCGACGATCTGCTGGAACCGGGAGCGCTGGCGCAGGTGGGACGGTGTTTTGCCCACGGAGCGCAATGGATCGCTTCGCCGGTGCGGTGCTTTGGCAGCGGACGGCCGGAGTGGACCTATGAAGCCAGACCGGAGCAAACCGTCGCAGACTGGCTGTGGCAGTGCCCGATCCCGCAGCAGGGGACGTTCTGGAGCAGTGCACTGACGCGGCGGTTCGGGCTATTCCGGCCGGACCTGCGGTACGCGCTGGACTATGAGTATTGGCTGCGCTTGCGGCTGCGGGGCGGGATTCGACCGCATATCGTCCAGACCCGGTTGGGAGCGTTTCGGTTCCACGATGCGTCCAAAACGGTCAGCCAGATGCAGGCGTTCTGGCCGGAAGAGCGGCGCGTACGGGCCGAATATCGAAGGCTGCTGCCGTGGCGCCTGCGGGGGCGAACGTGGCTGCTGGAGCGCTACGGCCGGGCGGACAAGCTGCAGGCCCTGGCCCTGACGGAACTGCGCCAGGGGCGGCGTCTGGCGGGATTGCGCACGGCAGCCGCATCCTTGGTCTGGTGGCCGCCGATGGGGCTGGCGCGGCGGACCACCGGGCTCTTGATGCCGGCGGCGGGGTGGAAGGCGGTGGAATCATGAGGCTGACCCTGGTATTGCCGCACGCCGATCTGTCGGGGGGGATCCGCGTGCTGGCGATCTACGCGGGCTACCTGGCCAGTCGCGGACACCAGGTCGTGGCCATCTCGACGCCCCGCCACAAACCCCCGCTGCTCCAGGCGGCCAAGTCCTGGCTCCGAGGGCGGGGCTGGCCGCGGCCCCGGCATGGGGAGCCTTCCCATTTCGACGGCGTGCCCATCGAGCATCAGGTGCTGGACTGTTTCCGCCCGGTGAGGGACCGCGATGTACCTGATGCCGACGTGGTGCTGGCCACCTGGTGGCAGACCGCCGAGTGGGTGGCGGCCCTGGCGCCGGCCAAGGGGGCCAAGGCGTACTTGGTGCAGCATGATGAGCGGGTGATGCTGCCGCCGCAGGACTTGGCGGGGCGGCAACGGGTCGCGGCCACGTGGTCGCTGCCGCTGACGAAGATCACGGTGGCAGGCTGGCTGGTGGAATTGTTGGCACCGCATGCCCAGGGCGGCCGGGTGCACCTGGTGCCCAATGGCGTCGATCCGCACCAGTTTCACGCGCCGCCGCGGGCCAAACAGACGCGGCCGACGGTGGGCATGATGTATGCGCGTTCAGCTTACAAAGGCTGCGACGCCATGCTGCAGGCTGTGCGCCTGGCTGCCGAGCGGGTGCCGGGCCTGAAGTTGGTCGGGTTCGGCACGCAACAGCCGGAACGGAGCGGCACATTCCCGCCGGAGACGGACTATCGCCTGTGCCCGCCGCAAGACGAGTTGCGCAAGATTTATGCGGGCTGCGATGCGTGGCTGTTTGGCAGCCGGTGGGAAGGTTTCGGGCTGCCGATCCTGGAGGCCATGGCCTGCCGCACCCCGGTGATCGGCACGCCCGCGGGCGCCGCCCCGGAACTGCTGGCCCAGGGCGGGGGCTTGCTGGTGGAGCATGATCGACCGCAGGCCATGGCCCGCGCGATCGAGCATGTGGCCGCATTGACAACCGGGCAGTGGCGTGCCCTGTCGGATGCGGCCTGGGCAACGGCGGCGCGCCACACCTGGCCGGCGGCGGCGGCGCAATTCGAGGCGGCCCTGATGACGGTGGCGCGGCCTCAGCGGCCCGAGACTCAGAGGGCGGAGATACCCGCGTGAATGGTCTGGTTGTGCCGGTACTGGTGGGTTGGCTTCCGGCGGTCATGGGGCTGTTTCTGTGGCTGCCTCCACGGCGGGCCGTGCTCTGGTCTTTCCTGATCGCCTGGCTGTTTCTGCCCATTGCCGCCATCAAAGTCGCGGGGCTGCCGGACTACAACAAGATGTCCGCGACCTGTCTGGGCACGCTGCTGGCCTCCCTGGCGTTCGACGGCAAGCGCCTGCTGTCCTTCCAACCGCGGTGGATCGACCTGCCCATGCTGATATGGTGCCTGTGCCCCATGGCCTCGTCGCTCGCCAACGGTCTGGGCCTGCACGACGGGTTCTCGGCGGCGATGTATCAGACGGTCGCCTGGGGCCTGCCGTATCTGATTGGCCGGATCTACTTTGCCGATGCCCTGTCCCTGCGTGAACTGGCGCTGGCGGTGTTCCTGGGGGGACTGATCTATGTACCGCTTTGCCTGTGGGAAATCC